>CAZCRP010000363.1:0-2804 GCA_964501055.1 uncultured Acidimicrobiaceae bacterium | reverse complement strand
AGTCATAGCGGACACAACCCGGCCGGACATCCTCGCCACGGCGCCGCTCCGCCCTGGTCGGTTCGCCCGCCAGGTGACGGTCGACGCCCCTGACATCGAAGGCCGCAAGGCGATCCTCGAGGTGCACGCCAAGGGCAAGCCGCTGCAGGACGAAGTGAAGCTCGAGGTGCTGGCCCGTCGCACGCCCGGTTTCACCGGCGCCGACCTGGCGAACCTCATCAACGAGGCGGCACTGCTCACCGTCCGCGCCCGCAAGGCCGAGATCGGGATGCTGGAACTCGAGAATGCGATCGATCGCGTGATCTCCGGCCCGGAGCGCAAGTCGAAGGTGATGAGCGACGAGGAGCGCGAGCTCATCGCGTACCACGAGACCGGACATGCCCTGGTGGGGTGGGCCCTGCCCAACGCCGATCCGGTCCACAAGGTGACGATCGTGGCCCGCGGCCGCTCCCTGGGGCACACCCTCGCCCTTCCCACCCACGACAAGTATCTGGTGCGGCGCAGCGAACTCGTCGATCAGCTCGCGATGCTGCTGGGAGGGAGAACCGCCGAAGAGCTCATCTACGTCGATCCCACCACCGGCGCCAGCAACGACATCCAGAAGGCGACGTCCATCGCCCGCAAGATGGTCATGGAATACGGCATGAGCGATCGCCTCGGCCCGCTGCAGTACGGCAAGCCGGCCGGCGAGGTGTTCCTCGGTCGCGACTACACCAGCGGCCAGGACTACTCCGATGACGTCGCCGCCTCGATCGACTCCGAGGTGAGGGCCTTGATCGGCGCTGCCCACGAAGAGGCCCGTCAGATCCTCCACGCCCACCGCGACGCGATGGAGCGGATGGTGGCGCGGCTGCTCGAAAAGGAGACCGTCGACCGGGAGGAGGTCGCCGAGATCTTCCAGGACGTGCCGAAGTGGGAGCACTCTGCCAGCGGCTCGCTGCGGATCCAGCCCCCGAAGCCGTCCGACAACGGGCATGGCGCCGAGCGCGAAGAGGCCGGCCCCGAGAGCCGCGACGACGACTCCGTCAACGTCGCCAACTGAGCCACCCCCCACACTCGGTACGCTCGACCCAGCGATGGCCGGTATCTGGCGCACCCGCCGCGGGGACATCCTCTTGACCCGCCCACTGGTGATGGGTGTCGTCAACACGACGCCCGACTCGTTCTCCGACGGGGGACGTCATCTGTCCGCCGCCGCCGCGATCGCCCACGGCCGGTCGCTGGTGGCGGCAGGGGCGGACATCGTCGACGTCGGTGGCGAGTCGACCCGCCCCGGCGCCGAACCGGTCGACGCCGAAGAGGAGCTGCGCCGCCTGCTCCCGGTGGTGGAGGCCCTCGTTGCCGAGGGCGTGCTCGTCTCGGTCGACACGATGAAGCCCCAAGTGGCCGCCGCCGGACTCACCGCCGGCGCGGCGATCGTCAACGACGTCGGCGGCCTGAGTGACGCCACCATGCGACGGGTGGTGGCCGAACACGGGGCGGGCGTCGTCGTCATGCACATGCGGGGGACACCCAGGACCATGCAAGACGATCCCCGCTACGACGATGTCGTCTCCGAGATCGCCGACTTCTTGACCGACCGGTGTGAGGCGGCGGTGGCGGCCGGGGTCGATCCAGACGCCATCGTGGTCGACCCTGGGATCGGGTTCGGGAAGACGATCGAGCACAACCTGACGATCCTCCGGGACCTGAGACGGCTCGCACCGGTCGGCCGACCGATCCTCGTCGGTGTGTCGAGGAAGAAGTTCCTCGGTGACCTGACCGGCGTCGACCGCCCCGAGGACCGCGATGTCTCGTCGGCGGTGGCGGCCGGTCTGGCAGTGGCGGCGGGGGCCTCGGTGGTGAGGGTCCACGACGTCGCCAAGTCACTGGAGGCGGCCCAGGTGGCGTGGGCTATCGTGCGCGGCGATGCGGCGGAGTGGACGCCGCTGGCACTGCAAGGAGTCGACCGACGATGATCACTGGTCTGAAGCCGCGTGGGTTCACGTGGGTGATCGCCAACCGGCTGGCCGTCTCCGAACGCATCGGTGGGAACGGATTCCAGCACCGCCGGGTGCGACGCGAGGAGGAGATCAACTGGCTCGTGCGGGAGGCAGGCATCACCGCCGTCGTCACGCTCCTCGCAGGCAATCAGAACCTGGCCGCCTACGAGGCGGCGGGGCTCGTCACGTTCTCCGTTCCGATCAGCGGCGAACCGGACCGCATCGACCCGCAGCCGCTGTTCCAGACCCTCGATCGGCTCCTCTCCGATCCCGCGGCGCGCATCCTCGTCCACCGGGAGCTGATCGACGACACCGTCGGGGGCCTGCTCGGCGGCTACCTGCTGGCATCGGGTCTGGTGACGGATCCGATCCTTGCTTCGGCCCTCATCCAGGAGATCCTCGGCCGGGCGCTGGGACCGGAGGGTCGCTTACTCATCAGAGGCTGAGGTTGGGCGGGCACATCGCGCTGCGGGGCCTCGAGGTCTACGCCCGTCACGGCGTGCTCGACTCGGAGCGGGAGGCTGGTCAACCCTTCCTGATCGACCTCGACATCTACGCCGATTTGGAGGCGGCGGCTGCCTCTGACCTTCTCTCCGACACCGTCGACTACGGGGCGGTGGCGGTGGCGGTTCATGACGCGGTGGCCGGCGAGCGATGGAATCTCATCGAGCGGGTCGCCGAGCGGGTGGCACGAGTGGTGCTCTCTCACGATGCCCGCATCGAACGGGTGGTCGTGACCGTGCACAAGCCGCGGGCGCCGATACCCCACACCTTCGCCGATGTCGCGGTGACGATCGAACGGCAGCGCTGACGTGGCCAGGG
>CAZCRP010000362.1:0-2818 GCA_964501055.1 uncultured Acidimicrobiaceae bacterium | reverse complement strand
CGGGGAACCTTGCAGGATCCGGCGGTGTAGGGACCGTGACTCTCGAGAGGAGCACCGGATACACGATCCTGCAGCATGGACGATTCCCGGTGGCGATCGAAGGCACAGGCGATGCGCGTCCACGTCCAGGGCGAAGTGCATGAGTTTCCGGGCGTCCCGACCGGGACCGTCGGGCACTACGTCGCCGAGGTGATCTTCCCGGCGGCGGGCGCCCATCGGTGGGAGGTGGCGATGGCTCCGTTCGCCAGCCAGGAACTCGGTGTCATCGAGGTACGGGAGTCGATGAACGTCGGCGCCGGCACGACTTCGGTGCTCGACGTGCTGCGGACGCTGCTCCCCGCACTGACCTTGCTCGGGCTGGGGTTGGTGGTGGCATCGGCTGCCCGCGCTCCAACCTTGCGGCCCGTGGTCGATGCGGGCTGAGGCCGGGCGGCGGATCGCGCTGCTGGCCACGGTGTTGCTGGCTCTCGCCAGCCTGGGGGTGCATGCGGTCGACTCGGCTCCAGCCATCGGGGTGGAGGGGCGAAGCGTGTTCACGACCCGGGGCTGCAGCGCGTGTCACACCGCCGCCGGAGTCGACGGCGGGTCGATCGGTCCCGACCTCACGGCGCTCTTCGACCGGGCCGGAAGCAGGGTCCCCGGCCTGGACGCGGAACAGTACGTCCGCCAGTCGATCCTCGAGCCGCAGGCGTTCCTCGTCCCTGGCTTCGGGGCCGTGATGCCGGCGCTCGACCTGACCGACCAGGAGGTGGACGCAGTCGTCGGGTTCCTGGCTCGCTCGCGCCCCTAGGACTTGGAGACCACCACCGAACCGAGCACCGGGTCGTGATAGGCGACCGACGACGTCCGCTTCGGGATCCCGGACAGGCTGAACGAACAGCTCGTGCCGGACGAGATCGAACATCCGCCCGCTGCGCCGGTGCTCCAGGTGCCACTGGTCGAGTCCCCCACGTCGCCGGTCAAGGTCACGGTTGCGGTCCACGTCGACCCGTTGTTGGTGCTCGAACCGGACAGCGGGCCGGAGCCAGGATCGGGTTCCGGCTCGGGCTCAGGCTCGGGTTCCGTGCCTCCGCCGTCGCCGCTGCCGGCAACGAACTTCACCGAGAAGCCGGCAACGTCGACCCGTGGCTCCTTGAAAGCGTCCTTGTCGCCGGTCCAGTCGTCGACGCCGGTGCTGATCAGCTGCGCCTTGATCTGCGCCGGGGTCAGGTTGCTCGACGACGCCAGCAGGGCGGCGGCGCCGGCGACATGCGGCGAGGACATCGACGTCCCCGAGATCGTGTTGTAGCCGCTGTTGACCCAGGTGGAGAGGACGCAGACGCCGGGACCGATCAAGTCGACCACTGCGCCGTAGTTGGAGAAGTTCGCCAGCGTGTCGTCCTCATCGGTTCGGCAAGTCGGAGATCCCGTTCCGCCGGGGATTCCGTCGAAGTCGGCCAGGGCGGAGACGGTGATGACGTCCGGATGGTTGGCCGGGCTGAAGGTGGCAGCGTCCTTGGCAGAATTGCCGGCCGAGGTGACATAGGTGACGCCCGCCGCGACGGACGCGGTGATGGCGTCGTCCAACGCCTGGAAGGTGCACTCGCAGCCGAGGCTCATGTTGGCGACGTCGATTTTCGCGGCATTGGCGGTCACGTAGTCGATGCCGGCGATGATCCAGGTCATGTAACCGGAGCCGTCGGAACGCAGCACCTTGACGGACCACAGTGTCGCCCCCGGCGCCACGCCGACGACGTGGATGTCACCGACGTCCGCCCCGTTGTCGAGGGCGGCGATGGTGCCTGCCACGTGGGTGCCGTGACCGTTGTCGTCGTTTCCTGCTCCCTTCGAGCATTTCCCCTGGAACGGACTGCCTCCCGAGCAGTTCACCGAGTTGGCGGTGTCCACGTTGAGGTCGGGATGGGTGAACTGAATGCCGGTGTCGATGACCGCCACCACCGCGTCGACCCGCTTGTCGTCGATGCCGTCGTACGCCAGGTCGTGATTGGCATCGGCGTTGATGCGGTCGATGCCCGTGGGCACCCGCGGCGGCGTGTGACCGGTGAGGTGGACCTCCTGATCGGCCTCCACGTACGCCACCATCGGGTTGCGCGCCAGCGCCGACGCCGCCTGGGCGGACAGGGTGGCGGAGAACCCTGTGATGGCGTGCTGATAGACGAAGCCGAGTTCGCCTCCGGCGCTTCGAGTCAGCTGGCGGGCGGTCGCCTCCACGTCAGCCACCGCACCCGGTTCGAACACGACGATGTACGACGAACGCTCTGCGCCTCCCGCCGGGACCGCGGCCGAACCGGCGACAACCATGGTCAGCAGCAACGAAAACGCGATCACGGCACGGACCGTCCGCATGACTCACTCCCCTATCAGTCGTGGATCCTCCGTCTAAGAGCGTACGCCTGCCGGGGCCTCGTGTCACCGTCTGAATTCGACAAACTTCCACGAGGAGTGGACCTTCCGCCTCTTGCGGACGGAGGCTGCTAGGACTGAGGATGCGAGGAGATCACGAGGGGACCGACGCGGTCCCGGAAGGACAGCGCCGCAATGACGATCATGGTCCCGCTCGACACCTCCGAGCTGGCAGCCTCGGCCATCCCGCTGGCCACCCGACTCGCCCGCGCCCTCGAGGTCGACCTGTTGTTGGTGACCGTCCTCGACCCCGTCCTCCTGTCGGGCGGCGTGCGGGAATTCGCACAGGTCGAAGGCGAGGACGTCGCCGACGTCGTGCATGCCGGACTGCGGGCGGTGGCACGGTCGATCACCGATGTGCCGGTCGCGGTCGACCTCCTGTCCGGGGCCGACGCCCCTTCCACGCTCATCGAGC
>CAZCRP010000361.1:0-2887 GCA_964501055.1 uncultured Acidimicrobiaceae bacterium | reverse complement strand
GAGCGACTTCCTGCAGCGTCAGTTCATAACCTGCTTCGCGGGCGATCGCCAGAAAATGGAGGATCGTGTTGGTCGATCCGCCCAGAGCCATGTCCACCCGCAGGGCATTGCGGATCGCCTGCGGCGTCATGATCTGCAAGGCGGTCTTCCCTTCGCTGAACAACTGCAGCGACGCTACGCCGGTGCTGCGGGCGGGATTGCGCCACGGCGGCACCAGCCTCGCCGATCTGGCCTATCTCCTCCCGGATGGCAGGGCGGGGACCTATATCGATCGGCTCGCCGCCTACGGACGGGAGGGGGCTCCGTGCCCGCGATGCGGCACTCCGATCGAACGGGTCGTCGTCGCCCAGCGCTCCGCCCACTTCTGCCCAGGGTGTCAGCGGTGAAGGCGGTGCATGCCTTCGTCTCGGGGCGCGTGCAGGGCGTCTACTTCCGTCAGATGACCCGTCAGCAAGCGCGCGGGATGGCGTTATGGGGCTGGGTGCGCAACACCGCCGACGGGCGGGTCGAGGTGTGGGCCCAAGGCGAGGAGGGGGCGGTCGAGCGCTTCATCGACTGGTTGTGGGAAGGTCCGCCGCGTGCCACGGTGACCGGCGTCGAGTCACGCGCCGTCTCCCCCGACCCCTCCCTCCAGGACTTCCTCGTCGTCGGATAGGGCTTCTTAGCGGGGCAGCGCGTCATTTCCGACGCGCGACGCAGACCAAAAACCCCCCGGGGGCGCCCGCCCCCGCACTCCGTCGATAACGTGCCGGCGATGTCCGCCCGTACCCGACTGCGCTGGATCCTGTTCGGGGCGGTGGGCGCGATGAGCACCGGGTATCTGGCCGCGGCCACAGTCTCGACCCTCGCTGCCCGCCAGATCACCGGCTCGGCCCTCCTCGCCGGCCTGCCGGCCGCGGCGGCGACGATCGCCACAGCCGTCGGGACAGCCACCCTCGGGCGCATCGTGGTGCGCACCGGGCGCCGACGTTCGCTGCTGACAGGCATGTCGGTGGCCACGGTCGGCGGTGGCCTGGCGTTCTACGCCGTCCTGTCGGCGAGCTTCCCGCTGCTGGTGCTCGGCATGGCTGTGATCGGCTTCGGCAACGCTTCCGCGCATCTGTCCCGCTACACCGCCGCCGAGCTCGTCGACCCTGAGCGGCGCGGCAGCGCCGTCAGCCTGATCGTGTGGGCGAGCACCATCGGCGCCGTTCTCGGCCCCCGGCTCCTCGACCCGGCGGGGAGGGCTGCAGTCGAACTCGGCGCCATCGAGTACGCCGGCGGGTACCTTGCCACCGTCCTGTTCATGGGGCTCGCCACGGCCCTGTGCCTGGTGGCACTGCGCCCCGACCCGTCGAGTCTGGCGATCGTCGACGAAGCGGTCGTGGCCAGTCTCGAAGAGGCTCCCGTTCCGTACGCCCGACCGGCGGTCCAGGTTGCGATCGCAGCCATGGTGGTGGGGCATTTCGTGATGGTGCTGATCATGACGGCCACGCCGATCCACGTGGAGAACAACGGATTCGGCCTGGGCACGATCGGGAACATCATCAGCGCCCACACGCTCGGCATGTTCGCGTTCGCCCCGATCGTCGGCCGCATCACCGACCGCGTCGGACCACTCAAGGTGGTCTGGTCGAGCGTGGCGGTGCTGGTCACGGCCGGACTGATGGCTGCCTTCGCGCCCCATCACGCCACCTCGCTCCTGGGATGGGGCTTGTTCCTGCTCGGGATCGGCTGGAACCTCGGTTTCGTGGCGGGGAGCACGCTGCTCACGCTGGCAGTCGAGCCGGATCTGCGTCCGGTGGTGCAGGGGCGGGTCGACTCGATGGTGTGGGGAGTGGGAGCACTCGCCACGATCGGCTCGGGCCTGCTCCTCGCCGGCCCCGGCTACCGCTTCACCGCCTACCTGGGCACCGCGCTCGTCGGAGTGCTCGTTCTCGTGCTGATCAGCCGCCGACCGGCCGCCGTGATCGCGCGATGAGGCGGAGGGTCGATTCCGGCCGCTGAGCCCTTCGAGCCCGCGCCCTACGTGGTCGGCGTCGAGCGCGCGCCGCCCGCTCGGGGATGGCTACGCTGAACCGGAATCACACACGTGTAACTCGGATGTATCTCAAGTCGCTCAAACTCACCGGCTTCAAGTCGTTCGCGGATCGCACCCGGCTGGAGTTCCAGCCCGGGGTGACCGTCGTGGTCGGACCGAACGGCTCCGGCAAGTCCAACGTCGTCGACGCCGTCGCCTGGGTGATGGGCACCCAATCTCCCAAGTCGCTTCGCACGGCGAGGATGGACGACGTGATCTTCGCCGGCACGGCCACGAGGCCGGGGCTCGGTCGGGCCGAGGTGACGCTGGTCTTCGACAACTCCTCGCGGCTGCTCCCGCTGGATCTGCCCGAGGTGAGCATCACCCGGCGTCTCTACCGGGACGGCTCGAGCGATTACGAGATCAACGGCGTCGGTTGCCGGCTGCTCGACATCCAGGAGCTGTTGAGCGACTCGGGCGTCGGCCGCCATCAGCACGTCATCGTCGGGCAGGGTCAGATCGCGTCGATTCTCAGCGCTACGCCCGAAGAGCACCGGGCCGTGGTGGAGGAGGCGGCGGGGATCCTCAAGCATCGGGTTCGCAAGGAGAAGGCGCTCCGCAGGCTGGAGCGCACGGACGCCGATGTCGTCCGTCTCCACGACGTCCTCGGTGAGATCGGCAAGAGAATGCGGCCGCTCAAGCGACAGGCGGGTGCGGCCAAACGTCACCACGACCTGGCCATGGCAGTGCAGGCGCTGCGGCTGGCGGTCGGTGCGGAGGATCTGCGCACGGTCGATCACAGGAGCGACGAGCTCGCCGGTCGGGCGGAGGAGGACGAACGTCGGGCCGTCGAGTCCGAACAGGCGCGGGTCGAGGTGGCGTCCCGCG
>CAZCRP010000360.1:0-2889 GCA_964501055.1 uncultured Acidimicrobiaceae bacterium | reverse complement strand
CGATCGCACCGGGGGCGAAGTGATCGCACGGGTGTGGCCGGACCAACAACCGGCGGTGTCGTCGATCAAGGGCACCACCGGCCACGCCCTCGGCGCTTCCGGCGCCATCGAGGCGGTGGCGGGGGTGCTGGCGATCGAGCGGGAGGAGCTTCCTCCCAACATCGGCCTCGGCACCCAGGATCCCGCGATCCCCCTCACGGACATCGTCCGCACGCCCCGTCCCTGGACGGCGGCGGCGGTCGTCTCCAACTCGTTCGGGTTCGGGGGACACAACACCGCCCTGGTTCTGGCACCGGGTCGCTAAGGTTCCGCCCCACGGGAGCTCGGTGTGACCGGGCTGAGAGGGAGCCTCGAGACTCCGACCGTCGAACCTGATCCGGGTAATGCCGGCGCAGGGACCTCAGCTCATCCCCCGTCCGCTCCCCGACGACGACGAAGGAGCAGACTATGTCCAGACGGACAGGCCAGATCCTCGCGATCGTCGGGCTCGTGGTCGCTGCCTGTGGCGGCGGTGACCAGACCGACGATCCGCCAGGCACCACCCTCGCCCCGCAGACGGAGATCCTCACAGTGATCTCCCACGACTCGTTCGCCGGCGGGGTCACCGCCGACACGTTCGCCCCCTTCACCGCCGAGACCGGCATCGAAGTGCGGGTGCTGCCGGCGGGCGATGCCGGATCGATGGTGAACCAGGCGATCCTCACCGCCGACAATCCGGTGGCAGACGTGCTGTTCGGCGTGGATGACAGTTTCCTGAGCCGGGCCCTCGACGCCGGCATCTTCGCGCCGTACGAGTCACCGCTCCTGGCCGACGTGCCCACCGAGTTCCAGTTGGACCCCCAACACCGGGTGACGCCGATCGACCGGGGTGACGTGTGCCTCAACTATGACATCGAGTACTTCTCGGGGGACCTCAGGCCGCCGCTCAACCTGGAGCAGCTGACGAATCCCGAGTACGCCGGGCTGCTGGTCGTCCAGCACCCCGCGTCGTCGTCGCCGGGGATGGCGTTCCTCCTCTCCACGATCGCCACCTTCGGTGAGGACGGCTGGCAGGACTACTGGCGCGACCTGATCGCCAATGACGTGCGCGTGGTGCGGGACTGGGACACCGCCTACTACGCCGAGTCGACCTGGTGGGGTGGGGACCGCCCGCTCGTCGTGTCCTATGCCTCGTCACCGCCGGCCGAGGTGCTGTTCGCCGACCCACCGGTGGACGAGGCGATCACCGGGGTGATCGACGAAGGCTGCTACGGCCAGATCGAGTTCGCCGGCATCCTGGCAGGGACGGGGCGCGAGCAGGCTGCCGAGCGCCTGATCGACTACCTGCTCTCGCCCGCCTTCCAAGAACAGGTGCCGCTCACATGGTTCGTGTTCCCGGTGAATCAGACGGTGGCCCTCCCTGCCGAGTTCGTCGCGCACACCGTGATCCCGGCCAGCCCCAACCGAATCGACCCGGCGCTGGTGGAAGCGAACCGTGAGCGCTGGATACAGGAGTGGACGGAGATCGTGCTCCCGTGAGAGCCCGCTTGGGGCGGGCGGCGCTCGTCGCTCTTCCCGTTCTCTTCCTGGGCTATTTCTTCGTCTACCCGGTGGCCTCGATCCTCGTCGAGGCCACCACCGGCGACGGGCTCCGCTACCTGCTGGGCACCTCCGCCACCCGGGCGATCTGGTTCACCGTGTGGCAGGCGGCGGTCTCGACCGCGCTCACGGTGGCAGTCGCTTTGCCGCTCACCTGGGTCGTCTCGACGTTCCAGTTCCCCGGCCGACGGACGTTGCTGGCGGTGGTCACGGTTCCCTTCGTCCTGCCGTCGGTGGTGGTCGCCAGCGCCTTCATCGCCCTCGGCCTGCGCGACTCGGTCACGGCCATCCTCACGGCCCACGTCTTCTTCAACGTGTCGGTGGTGGTGCGCACCGTGAGCACCGTGTGGGCGCGTCTCGACCGGACGCCGATGGACGCCGCCCGCACCCTCGGCGCCTCTCCGTGGGCGGCTTTCCGGCGTGTGACGCTGCCGCTGCTGGCGCCGTCACTGGCCGCCGCCTCCTCGATCGTCTTCCTGCTGTGCTTCACCAGCTTCGGGGTGGTGCTGCTGCTCGGCGGGCTCCGCTACCGCACGATCGAGGTCGAGATCTACCAGCGCGTCACAACGTTCCTCGACCTCCCCGCCGCCGGCGCCATGGCGCTGCTGCAACTCGTGGGCATCACCGCGGTGATGATCGTCTACGCGCGGCTGCAGGAACGGCGCTCGCGCCACCTTCCCCTGCGGGCGGAAGCGCGGGTGCTGCGGGCACCGCGCGGCCACGAGCGGGCGACGGTGTCGGCGATCACCCTCATCTCGCTCCTGTTGGTGCTGGTGCCGCCGTCGGTGCTCGTGGCTCGCAGCCTGGAATCCAATGCGGCCGGATGGCGGTTCCTGCTCGATCCGGTGACGCTGGCGATCGACCCGGGAGCGGCGGTGTCGAACTCACTGCGCTCGGCACTGGTGGCGTCGGTGCTGGCGGTGGCGATCGGGGTGCCGGCGGCGCTGTGGGTGGCGCGGTCGGAGCCAGGCTGGGGACGGTGGCTCGATGTGGTGGTCATGCTCCCACTGGGGACCTCGGCGGTGACGATCGGCCTGGGGTTCCTGGTCGCCCTGGATCGCCCATTCGATCTGCGCACCTCCCCAGCCCTCGTCCCCATCGCCCATGCGCTGGTGGCCATCCCGTTCGTCGTGCGGGCGGTGCTCCCGACGATCCGCTCGATCCGCAAGGTGTTGCGCGATGCTGCGGCGGTGCTCGGAGCCTCCCCCCGCCGGGTGTGGAGATCGGTCGACCTGCCGCTCATGTCGCGGGCGGTGGCGGTCGCCGGCGGCTTCGCGGCAGCGGTGTCGCTGGGTGAGTTCGGGGCGACGG
>CAZCRP010000359.1:0-2889 GCA_964501055.1 uncultured Acidimicrobiaceae bacterium | reverse complement strand
TCCGCCAGGAAGCCCGAGATCGTCCCAACCGACGGGTCGAACTCCACCGTGATCGTGCCACCAAGGCCGCAACCACTGCCGGGACCGAACGTACCGCTCAGCACCGTCTCCGCTGCGGTGATGACGGTTCCGTCTGCTGGTGAGATCGTGGCCTGGGGCGTGAGATCGTGTGCAGAGCCGACGCCACCAGCCACAAGAACCATTGCGAGCGCAAGCGGAAGGGATCGAGTGAGAATCCGCCTGCTGCTCCGTCCAACTCGCGGAGCGCGATGCCTGCCTTGCCGTGCCATATATGCCTCCCATCTGCCCCGAGGCACATCCTCGGGGACTTCCCGGCCCGAGCCCGCACTGGACGGTCCCCAACCTTGCCCACCGAGCAAGGTACGGCTGAAACCCCACCCGGGTATGGGGCTGGAGACTTATCTGGAGACCTCTTGAGTGCGTTTGAAAGCCTCGGGGTCTGAAGTGCGTGAGAGGGCGGTACATTCGGCCGAATGGACACGCTGTCGGCGGAGGAAGCCCGGGTGCTGGGGTCGCTGGTCGAAAAGGCGTTCACCACTCCCGAGGTGTATCCGCTGACGCTCAATGCGCTGGTCGCCGCCTGCAACCAGCGATCCAACCGGGAGCCGGTCGTCGACTACGACGAGACGACGGTCGAGCGGGCGTTGCGCTCGCTCGACGATCGTGGGCTCTCGGGGCTCACGAGGGCGAGTGGCGGGCGGACCGTCCGCTACGTCCACCGGGTGCAGCGCACCCTCGAGCTCGACGACGAGCAGACCGCGCTCGTCGCGGTGCTGCTGTTACGGGGACCACAGACCCCGGGCGAGTTGCGGACCAGGACGGAGCGATACGTCGCCTTCCCCGCGGTGGCGGCGGTCGAGGAGCGGCTCATCGATCTGATGGGGCGGAGCGTCCCCCTCGTCGACCGGCTGGACCGGGCCCCCGGCCAGAAGGAGCACCGGTACCGATGTCTGCTGGTCGACAGTCACACGGTCGCCGCACCGGGCCCGGTAGCCCACGACCGCCTGGCCGGCCTGGAGGCCCGCATCGCCCGCATCGAGGAGGCACTGGGCCTCGACGACGTGACGGATCGGGCATAGGCCGGTCCGAAACAGGCTGTTCACATTTCATCAACGCATGAGAAACGGCTTCGTGTCATGGTGCCGCCGTAGACGTGACCATCCCCATGTGTCACCCTCGCCAGCAAGGGAGAGCAACCCATGTCAATGATCCGCGCCGAGTACATCTGGATCGACGGCAGCGAGCCGACCAAGAAGCTCCGCTCCAAGGCCAAGGTCATCGAGAGCGGCAGCGAGCCGCCCATCTGGGGCTTCGACGGCTCATCCACCAACCAGGCCCCGGGGGAGGCGTCCGACTGCGTGCTGCGGCCGGTCAAGGTCATCCCCGATCCGATCCGGGGCGGCGACAACGTGCTCGCTCTGTGCGAAGTGCTCCTTACCGACCTCACCCCCCACCCCACCAATACCAGGGCCCAACTCCTCCCCGTCGCCGAGAAGTACGCCGACTTCGAGCCGTGGTTCGGGCTGGAGCAGGAGTACACGTTCCTGCGCGAGGGGCGAGTGTTCGGCTTCCCGCAGTTCGGCTACCCGGCTCCGCAGGGCGGCTACTACTGCGGCATCGGCGCAGACGAGATCTACGGCCGGCCGGTGGTGGAAGGCCACATGCAGGCGTGCATCGACGCCGGAATCTCGATCTCGGGGATCAACGCCGAAGTGATGATCGGTCAATGGGAGTTCCAGATCGGCCCGTTGGGGCCGGTCGAAGTCGGCGACCAGCTGTGGCTGGCCCGCTGGCTGCTGTACAGGGTGGCGGAGGACTACGACATCGCAGCCACCCTCGATCCCAAGCCCGTGAAGGGTGATTGGAACGGTTCCGGCTGCCACACGAACTTCTCGACCAAGCAGATGCGCGAGGACTACGACGCCATCGTGGCCGGGGCCGAGGCGTTGGGACGCCGCCACGACCTCCACATCGAGAACTACGGAGCCGACATCGACCACCGGCTCACCGGGCTGCACGAGACCGCGCCGTGGACCCACTTCTCGTACGGCGTCTCGGACCGGGGAGCATCGGTCCGGATTCCGTGGCAGGCGGCCGTCGACAAGAAGGGATACCTCGAGGACCGGCGCCCGAACGCCAACTGCGACCCGTACGTCGTCGCCAGGTTGATGGTCGAGACGGTCTGTGGGTCAGCCGCCGGCGACGTCTGATCCGAGACGATCCGCCGCCTCCTCTCAGTCTGCCCGCAACCCGGCGACCGTCGCTGCCAGCAGGCGGATGAGGTCGGAAGGAGCCACCTCGACCTGCAGCCCACGCCGCCCGGCGCTGCAAAAGATCGTGTCGTGGCGGTGGATGGTGTCGTCGACGAACACGTCCAGCCTGCGCTTCTGACCGAAGGGAGAGATTCCCCCGGTGACGTAGCCCGTGAGGCGCTCGGCGATGTCGGGTGGGATCATCTCGGCCTTCCTGCCGCCGGCCGCTCTCGCCAGCGCCTTGAGGCTCAGCCGGTCGCCGACCGCCACGATCGCCACCACCGGCGCCCCGTCGACCGAGGCCAGCAACGTCTTGAAGAGTCGGTCCGGTTCCACGCCGAGCTGGGCTGCCACGGCCTCACCGTACGTCCCGGCGGTGGCCGTCAACTCGTAGCCATGGGCGACGAACGCCACCCGCGCGGACTCGAGGAACTGGAGCGCACGAGTCTTCTGAGCCACCGCGACTTTCTACCAGTCGGCAGCCACATACTCGGCACCCGCTTCAGCCGGGATCCGCACCGGGCCGAAGAACGGGACGTCGACGACGACCTCGACGACCACGTGGGCGGTCACCCGCCCACGCACCGGTTGGCGGGGACAGCGACACGACACGAGC
>CAZCRP010000358.1:0-2894 GCA_964501055.1 uncultured Acidimicrobiaceae bacterium | reverse complement strand
CCGACGCCGTCATCCTGGCGCTGGCCTCGGAGTCGAGTGAGCCGGCCAACCAGGCCTTCGACCTCTGCCGCCGGGGCGGGCGGGTGGTCGGGCTGGGGGTGTTCGGCATGGACTTCGAACGGGACCGGGTGTTCGACTGCACCTATGTCCACGCCATCGCTTTCGGGCCTGGTCGCTACGACCCCGCCTACGAGGAGGGCAACGTCGACTACCCGATCGGACTGGTCCGGTGGACCGAGAATCGGAACATGGCCCACTTCCTGCGGCTGGTGGCGGAGGGGGCGGTGTCCGTGGAAGGCATGGCCGAGGACCGTCCTCTGGAGGAGGCGGCGGTCGCCTATGCCCGGTTGGCGGCGCCGGACCGGCCCTACACCGTCCGCTTCGTCTACCCGGCAGCTGTTGACTATCGATAATTCATAAACTATTTTTGGTTTTGTCTGATCCACCGAGGAGTGTCGAGTTGTCACTGACCGCCGATCCGGAGGTGTTGGCCGCCCTCGCGACCTTCGACACCCCCTCCATCTTCAACGCTTTCCGTACGTTGCTGGGGGGTGGCCCGGAGGGAGAGGGCGTCGAGCATCAGGGCGGAGTGCCCGTCAACTACACCGACCACACGGAGACGGAGGTGCAGACATGAGTTTCCGTGTGTTCCAGGTCGACGACAGCGACTTCCTCACCCCCTACACCTTCGAATCCGAGACGCTCGGGGCGGCGGGCATCGAGCTGGTCGAGGGCTTCTGCGAGACGCCGGAACACGTCATCGAGCGGGGAGCCGACGCCGACGTGCTGTGGCTGTCGTGGAAGCCGCCGATCGACGCCGCCATCCTCACCGCCCTCCCCAAGTGCCGGCTGGTGATCCGATGGGGGATCGGGTACGACCAGATCGACCTGACCGCTGCCACCGAACGGGGAGTGGCCGTCGCCAACGCCCCCACCTACGGCACCGACGACGTCGCCGAGCACGCCTTGGCGCTGCTGATGGCGCTGGAACGGCAGCTGATCCCGTTCGATTCCGACATGCGCTCCGGCGGCTGGAAGTCACCGGTGGCCGGGTCGATCCGCCGGATCACCGGCGCCACCCTCGGCTTGGTCGGCGTGGGACGCATCGGCCAGGCGCT
The DNA here is from genome assembly GCA_964501055.1 of uncultured Acidimicrobiaceae bacterium. GTDB lineage: Bacteria > Actinomycetota > Acidimicrobiia > Spongiisociales > ZC4RG35 > DATHWB01. The sequence continues at coordinate 1,776 of CAZCRP010000358.1, read as the reverse complement.
TGCCCGCCGCGCCCGTGGCATCGGCCTCGAAGTGATCGGACACGAGCCGTACCGCGGCGCCGACGAGCTGACCGCCCTCGGCATCGAAGCGGTAGAACTGACCGAGGTCGCGCGACGATCTGACTACGTGTCGGTGCACGTACCGCACACCCCCGACACCCACGCGTTGATCGACGCGGCCTTCCTGGCGCAGATGAAGCCCGATGCCTACCTCATCAACACCGCCCGGGGCAAGGTGGTGAACGAGCGCGACCTACTCGTTGCGCTCGGCGATGGGAGCATCGCCGGGGCGGCGCTGGACGTGTTCTGGGACGAGCCGCTGGCCGCCGACAGTCCACTGCGCAGCCTCCCCAACGTCATCCTCACGCCGCACTACGCCGGCTACTCGGCGCAGGCGTGGGTCGATCTGCGGGCGGAGATGTGCCGTACCACCATCGACTTCCTCACTACCGGCTGGGCGGAGGCGATCGTCAACCCCGAGGTGAGGGGTCGGCTCCGTCCCCTGCCGGCCCCGATGTAGCCGCCCCGCCGATGCGGACTTCGCAGATCGAGGAGGTGCTTTCCCACCCGTCGTTCCACATCGACCCCCACCCCGTCTACCACCGGCTGCGCCAGCACGCACCGGTGTACTGGAGCGAGGCGGAGGGGCAGTGGCTGGTCACCTCTTTCGATCTGGTCGACGAGATGCTGTCCCGTCCGGAGGACTTCTCCAGCGTCGGGTTCGAGCAACGCCGCATCCATCAACTCGCCGGCCCGGTGCGGGCGCGGGCGGCCCGGGTGGAGGAGCATTTCGCGGCACCGCAGTTGGTCTCGTCGGATCCGCCCGACCACACCCGCCTGCGCCGGGCCTTCGGCCGGGTGTTCCTGCCGCGACGGGTGGCCGGCCTCTCCCCCGTGATCCGCGAGTTGGCGGATCGCTTGCTGGCGGGGAAGCGAGAAGGAACCCTCGACGTGATCGGCGACTACGCCGAGCCGCTCCCGGTCGAGGTGGTGTCGGAGATCGTCGGCGTGCCGCCGTCCCATCGTGGCCGCATCCCCGCCGTCACACTCGACCAGCGGGAGTTCTTCGGGGTCCGGCAGCTAACCGCCGACCACGCCGAGCGGTTCTCCGCCACTCTCGGCGAGTGGCACGGCCTGCTGATCGGCTGGATGGACGACCGCCGCTCCGATCCGGCGGACGACGTCCTCACCGTGGCAGCCGGAATGGTGGACGAGTCACGTATCACCGTCGACGAGGCGGTAGCGACGCTGCTCCACCTCGTCATCGCCGGCAACGGCACCACCACCGCGCTGATCGGCAGCGTCGTGTACCACCTGTTGCGCGACCCGGAGCGGGCGGCGCGGGTGACCGCCGATCGCTCGCTGCTGGCCAACGCAGTCGAGGAGACGCTGCGCTTCGAGACGCCGCTGCCGAAGGACCGGCGCATCGCGGTTCGCCACTGCCGATTGGGCGACTCCGAGATCCGGCGGGGTGACCTGGTCATGGCGGTGCTGGCAGCCGCCAACCGCGATCCCGATCAGTTCCCCGACCCTGACCGCTTCGACCTCGACCGGTCGTTCTCAGAACGCCACCACGTCGCCTTCGGCCGTGGCATCCATCTCTGCCTGGGAGCGGCGGTGGCCCGGCTGGAGACCGTCATCGCCCTCGATGCGCTCCTCGACCACCGTGTCCAGCCCCGGCTCGACCCGGGATTCGAACCTGTCTGGCACGCCGTCCACACCCATCGCGGCCTGGTGGCGTTACCTCTCCGTGGCGGCGCGGCGTGACCTCCTCCC
>CAZCRP010000357.1:0-2895 GCA_964501055.1 uncultured Acidimicrobiaceae bacterium | reverse complement strand
GGTTCGCCGATCAGCACCGGGTTGTTCTTCGTGCGACGGGAGAGGATCTGCATGACCCGCTCGATCTCCCTGGCCCGACCGATAACGGGATCGAGCTTGCGCTCGCGGGCAGCCTGAGTGAGGTTGCGCCCGAACTGGTCGAGCACCGTCGAACCCTGCGACGACTCAGAGCCGCCGCTCGAACTGCGCATGGAGGCGGACGGCGACCCGGACGAGGGAGCCTCCTCGGAGGAGCCGGAGCCGGAGAGAAGCTGGATGACCGTCTGGCGCACCTTCTGCAGTTCGGCGCCGAGCTTCTGGAGCACCTGGGCCGCGACGCCTTCCCCCTCACGGATGAGGCCGAGGAGGATGTGCTCGGTGCCGATGTAGTTGTGGCCGAGCTGCAACGCCTCCCGCAGGCTGAGCTCGAGGACCTTCTTGGCGCGGGGGGTGAACGGAATGTGGCCGGTCGGAGCCTGCTGGCCCTGGCCGATGATCTCCACCACCTGCTCGCGCACCGCGCTGAGGCTGATGCCGAGGCTCTCGAGCGCCTTGGCCGCGATGCCCTCACCCTCGTTGAGGAGACCGAGCAGGATGTGCTCGGTGCCGATGTAGTTGTGATTGAGGAGCCGAGCCTCTTCCTGCGCCAAGACGACGACTCGGCGGGCCCGGTCCGTGAAACGTTCGAACAAGGAGTCCTCCTTGCCGGATTTCCCGGCTGGTGCGCCAAAGTATACCCGCCGCGCCGCCTTCGCCCCCGTCGTCTCGCGGTGCCTTGCGGGACCGCCTCACCCCGGCTCCAGGCACGGCCGCGCCGGTTCCCAGCCGGGGCGATGACGGCGTAGCATCGGCGGGGTGACGGATCTGAGAACCCTGGTCGATCTCCCGCGGGTGTGGGACCGCATGTCCCGTCTGGAGGGGCGGTTGTTCGAGGTGACGACGTCGAACGACGCCCACCTGACCCGCGTCTCCCAGCATCTGTTGGCTGCGGGTGGCAAGCGGTACCGGCCGCTGCTGGCGGTGCTGGCGGCCGAGTTCGGACCCGGCGAGGACACCCGTCCGGTGGAGGCGGGAGTAGCGGTGGAGTTGATCCACGTCGGCAGCCTCTACCACGACGACGTCATCGACGAGGCCGACACGCGGCGCGGCGCGGCGTCGGCGAACACCAACTGGACCAACACGGTGGCGATACTCGCCGGCGACTTCCTGATGGCCAAGGCGTCGGAGACCGCCGCGGCGTCGCTCTCCAAGGAGTCGGTACGGCTGCTGGCGGCGACCTACGCCGAACTGGTCGAGGGCCAGATGCAGGAACTGCAGCTCGACTTCGATCTCGACCACTCCCTCGCCGACTACGAGCAGGTCATCTCGCGCAAAACCGCCAGCCTGATCCGCACCTCCGCCCGACTCGGGGCGATGGCGGCGGACGCCGAGCCCGCCACCGTCGAGGCGATCACCGCGTGGGCCTACGAGGTGGGGATGGTGTTCCAACTGGCCGATGACGTGCTCGATCTGGTCTCGACGAGCGAAGAGATCGGCAAGCCGGCGGGCTCGGACATCCACGAGGGCAAGTTCACGATGCCGCTGCTGCTGGCGTTGGAGGGACCAGACGGCGATCGCATCCGCAAGCTGCTGTCGGATGACCGCCCCTATCGCCAGGAGACCGTCGACGAGGTGATCGACCTCGTCAGGGCGGGCGGCTTCATCGAGGTCACCCTGCGGGAAGCCCACCGCCGGCTCGCAGTGGCGGCCGACGCGATCATCTCCCTCCCCGACGTCCCTGCCAGACGGGTGCTCGACGGCCTCGGCGCCTATCTCGTGACGAGGATCGACGACACCAGGGCCTGATCCCACGGCCGACAGCGCCGAACGCCTTCAGTGACGGTTCTCGTCGACCGATCGAAGATCGATGGACGAGCTCCAACAGTTCTTTCGCGACACCGTGGTAGACCAGATCCACGCGATCAAACGGCTCCTCGCGCCGGTCGGACGGGGTGACTCCGAAGCGGTGTCGAACGCCCGCAGGATCGCCCACAACCTCAAGGGCTCCGGATCCAGCTACGGGTATCCCGAGATCACCCAGGCGGCCGCCATGGTGGAGAAGGCGGCAGACGACGACCTGGAGCGGGTGCTGTCCGAACTCTGCATCTCCCTCGCCACGGTCACCGCGGCGTCGGCTCGCCGGTCGGTGCTGGTCATCGACGACGACCCGTTGATCACCCGGTTGTTAGAGGCGCGGCTGACGACGCCCGGACGGCGGGTGACCTCGATGGCGTCGCTGGAGGCGGCCAGACAGTTCCTGACCCAGAGCATGCCCGACCTCATCCTGCTCGACCTGTTCCTGCCGGATGGCGACGGCCGCACCCTCCTGCGCAGCCTCCGTCACGACGATCGCACGGCCGCCATTCCGATCATCGTGATCTCTGCCGCCGACAGCCCCGAAATTCGCGACGAGATGACCGCCCTCGGTGCAGACGGATTCGTGGGCAAGCCCTTCCTGGCCGACGAGGTGGCAGCCCTGGTCTCCACCACCATCAGCGACGCACTCGGGACGGGATCCGGACGCAACGCGCTCACCGCCTCGTATAGGACTCTGCTCGAGCGTGACGATCCGATCACCGTGGTGGCCGTCGTACCCGAGACACACGGTCCTGGAGGCAAGCGCACCGACGGGCCCGACTCCTCCGTCTCCGCCGACGTGTTCGGCGCTCTGATCGACGTCCTCGGCCCGGGAGCCGACATCGCCGAGTGGGCGGACGGCGAGCTGGCGATCGTCAGCGGCCAGGATGCCACCGAGCTCTCGAAGGTGATCGATCGGGCCCGCCTCAAGCTTCGCACCCTCAGGCACCCGACGGTGGACGGGGCTCTCGTGTCCCTGTCGGCCGGCATCGTCGTCGACGACGGCCAGGGGCTGACCGA
>CAZCRP010000356.1:0-2897 GCA_964501055.1 uncultured Acidimicrobiaceae bacterium | reverse complement strand
AGGGAGGGTTGGGGGGGGTGGCCGTGCCGGGTAGGCAGGGCCGGAGGGGGCGTCCACGCCAAGGGTGCCGTAAGGGGTGGGGGGTAGCGTGATCGGTCATGGCGGAACTGGTGAGGACGATTCGGATGGTGGGGCGGTTGCAGGCGGCTCCGTGGGCTGCCACGAGGTGGGATGCGGCTCGGTCAGCCGACCGGGAGGTGGAAGTCGACGGGGGCGGCCGGCAGTTCCAGGTCGAAGGCGGTCAGGCCGTGCTCCCGCCGGTACCGGAGGTCGCCGCCCATCGCCCGGGCGAGGCTGGAGCTGACATAGAGGCCGAGACCCACCGACGGTAGAGCCTGGGCGTTGCGGGCGATCGAGGCGAACGGCTGGAAGATCCGTTCGATGTCGTCGGGTGACACGCCCTCGCCGTCGTCCACCACCGACAGCACGATGGCATGCGGGAGCCGGCGGGACTCGAGGCTCACGGTCTCCCCCCCGTACTTCAAGGCGTTCACGACCAGGTTGCGGATGATCTGGGCCACCCGACCAGGGTCGGCGGTCCACGCCCGGTCGTCGTCGAAGCCGATCTCCACCTTGCGCCGCAGGTCGCTGGGGATCGACGCCAGCGCCCGCTCGGCCACCGGCCGGAGGGGAACGGCTTCGATCTCGAGGTGGAGGGTGGAGATGTCTGCCCGTGAGCCGACCAGTAGATCCTTCACCAGCGCCGAGACCTCCGTCGACTGTTCGGAGATCTGGCGCACCATCTCCAGCGCCTCGTCGTCTGTCAGGTGCTCCCACGCCTCCTGCAGCAGCTCGGCGTAGCCGACCACCGCCGTCAGCGGGGTGCGGATCTCGTGGCTGACCGAGGCGATGAACTGCTCGCGGGCCTCGTTGATGCGCTCACTGTCCGCCACCTCGTCCCGCAGTCGCCGGCGCTGGGTGATGCCGCCGGCGACCAGCAGTCCCATCAGCACGAAGGCGGCAGTGACCAGCAGACCGAAGGGCACGATCAGTTCGCTGGGATACAGCTCCCGGCTGTGAGCGATGACGGTGAGGCTCCACAGGCGGGAGCCGAACCCGATCGTCATGCTGCGTGACGCCACCCCGCGGGGTGACAGCTGGGTGGACTGGTCGAGGCTGGCCGACACGTGGCGGCTCAACTCGGGCGGCAGCCCGTCGGCCAGCCGGTCGGCGTTGACGATGGCGAAGGCAGGTCCGGCCTTGTCGTGGCCGTGGGGGTGGATGAGTAGCGCCGAGCGGGACGGCACCCCGTACATCGAGGCGAACGACGTCGAGGTCAGGGTGTGGGTGCTCATCGCCCGCAGGATTGGTTCGCGGGGTTCCCGGGTCCGCGTGAGGTCGACTCCGGTCCAGTCGAGCGCCGGATTCTCGGAGTAGAAGTGATCGACGACGAGACGACCGTCGGAGGCGTCGATCGTCCCCCAGCCGACGACGCCCGCCACCGGCCTGGCCTCCTCGAAGTAGTGGGCGAATTCCGCCGCCGTCAGGTCGGGCTTCACCTCCCGCAGGCTGCGGGCGCCGTGGAGGACGTGGACGATCTCGTCGAGTTCGGTCTCGATGGCAAAGGCGGTCGAGGCGGCCAGGGAGTCGAAGCGGCTGGAGGCGGCGTTGCGGTCGGCGGCGGCGATGCCCAACGTGAACAGCCCGCCGATGACGGCGATGACGAACGCGACGACATACGCCGCCGGCCCGAAGCGTTTCCCGGAAGACACCATTGTTGTGATTTCGGCCATTGCGGGCGAAGGCTGAAGCCCGAAACGATCAACCTCGCAGAGCGACCAACATGGGCCCGGTGCGACGTCCCCCCACCGCCGAGATCCCCGACCAGCCCGGTGCCTACCTGTTCCGGGACCGGCACGGACGCGTCATCTACGTCGGCAAGGCCAAGTCGCTCCGCAAACGGGTCGTGTCCTACTTCACCAAAGACCTTCATCCTCGCACCGACACGATGGTGGAGGCGGCCGAGACGGCGGAGTGGATCATCGCCGACAGCGAGGTGGCGGCGCTCATGCTCGAGTACTCGCTGATCAAAGAGCACCGGCCCCGATTCAACATCCGGCTGCGGGACGACAAGTCCTACCCCTACCTGGCCATCACCCGCACCGACGAATGGCCCCGGGCGCGGGTCATGCGGGGCAAGAAGCGCAAAGGCAACGAGTACTTCGGGCCCTACGCCCACACCTACGCCATCCGCAAGACCCTCGATCTGCTGTTGCGCACCTTCCCGGTGCGGACCTGTTCGGAAGGGGTGTTCCGCCGCCAGCAGGCCCAGGGCCGGCCGTGTCTCCTGTTCCACATCGAGAAATGCTCGGGGCCGTGCATCGAGGCGGTGGACCCGGCCGACTACGCGGCGCTGGTGGACGGGCTGGCGGACTTCCTGCGGGGCAACACCGAAGGGGTGGTCGAGGACCTGCAGCAGCAGATGTGGGGGGCGGCCGAACGTCAGGAGTACGAGCTGGCGGCCCGCTACCGGGACCGCATCGGCGACCTGGAGCGGGCGGTGGAGCGCCAGGAGGTGGTCACCGAACGGCCGGAGGACTTCGACCTGATCGCCTTCCACGGCGACGACCTGGAGACCGCCGTCCAGGTGCTGTATGTGCGGCGGGGCCGGGTGGTGGGCCGGCTGGGTTCGGTGGTGGACCGGGTGGTGGACGTCACCGACGCCGAGCTGATGGGCGACGTGCTGCGCGAGCTGTACCTCGACGAGCGCCCGCCGCGCTCGGTGCTGGTGGGGCTGTTGCCCCCCGACGCCGGAGCGGTGGAGGTGTGGCTGAGCGAGCGGCGGGGGGCGAAGGTCAGCCTGCGGACGCCGCAGCGGGGCCAGAAGCGACGGCTGTTGGAGACCACCACCATCAACGCCCGGGAGGCGTTCGGGCGCCACCGCCTCAAGCGCCACT
>CAZCRP010000355.1:0-2914 GCA_964501055.1 uncultured Acidimicrobiaceae bacterium | reverse complement strand
TCGAAGGCGAGCAACCACGGGTGGTACACCGCCAGGAGCACCATGCCGATGGTGCCCTCGGTTACGGTACCGGCCCACGTGGTGCTCACCAGCTTGGCGAGATCGAAGCCGGGCATCACATACGGCACCACCACGACGCTGTCGCCGTACACCTCCCGCACGCGCTCCTCCCCATCGGTGAGATTGGTGAGCGTGACGATCACATCGGCGTGGGAGTGCTGCACCGCTGCATAGGGGAGGAAGGCGTGGAGCAGGCTCTCCACGGAGGGGGCGGGAGCGTCAGGGTCGAGCTTGGCCGCCGACAGTTCTCGCATCATGTCGGGGTCCGACAGGGCGGGCAGGGCCAGCAGTTCACCCACCCGATCCAGTCGCACCGGCGTGAAGCCGGGAGCCTCGATGGAACCGAGATCCCATCCCGACCCCTTGACGTAGAGTGCCGGGACCGTCGCGCCTGTGATGTCGATGTACGGCGCCTTGACGGAGGTGTTCCCGCCGCCGTGGAGGACGAGGGAGGGATCGGATCCGATCAGCCGCGAGCCGTACACGCATTCGCCCACCGGCCCCGGAAAGGCGGCCGCCTCCGACTCGTTCCAGCGACTCTCCATCTCGCCCACTCCTTCCTACTCAGTACGGCGTGTCCCCGCCGTCGACATTCAGCGCCTGGCCGCGGATGATCACGGCGGCGTCGGAGAGGAGGAAGGCGACGATCCTTCCCACCTCCACCGGCTGCACCTTCCGCCCCAATTGGGCCGGGCCCATCCCGGCGAGCAACTCCTCGGCCGGGACCTGCAGCCGGGGGGCGAGCCACTCGGCCACCCCGGCGAGCATGGGTGTGTCCACCCCGCCCGGGCACACGGCATTGACGTTGATCCGGTCAGGGGCCCACTCGAGGGCCAGGGAGCGGGTCAGATTGATGACGGCGGCCTTGGAGGCGTTGTAGCCGGCCATATTGCGATAGCCGACTTTCCCGCAGTTCGATGCCACGTTGACGATCGCTCCTCCGCCGTGGCGCCGGAGGTGGAGACCGACTGCCCGGGACATGACGAACGTACCGGTGACATTGATGGCGAACTCCCGTTCCCAGGCCTCGGGGGCGGCGTCCCAGGCAGCATCGAGCACCACGACGCCTGCGTTGTTCACGAGCCCGTCCAGCCGCCCGAACCTTCCCAGCGTGTGTGCGACGGCCGCCGCCGCGTCAGCCTCCGAAGTGACGTCCCCCGGCACCTCGGTCGAGCGCCCAGCGTCGGGGTCGATCCGGTGGGCAACGGCGTCCACGCCATCCTGTCGCAGATCCATGAGCGCCACCCGCCCTCCCTGTTCGAGGATGGCGGCGGCGATCCCCTCTCCGATCCCGCCGGCGGCCCCGGTCACGACAAATACCCGGTCTGTAAGGTCCATTTCGCTCACCAGGTCGTGTTGGTCAAGACCCCGCCGTCGACCACCAGGTCGATGCCGGTGATCCAGCGGGAGAGATCAGAGCACAGAAACACGCAGGCATCGCCCACGTCCTCGGGCGTGCCGAGCCGGCGGAGAGGAGCGGCCGCCTGCCAGCGGCTGACACCCTCCGGCCACTGGTCCTCGATCCCCGGTCGGGCTATCAGGCCGGGTGATATGGAGTTGACTCGCACTCCCTGCTGACCGAACGCCAGCGCCGCCGCCCGGGCATGCATCACGAGCGCCGCCTTGGACACGGCGTAGTGACCGTGCACCGGGGTCGGATGGTGCGCCTCGATCGAGGCGATGTGGACGATGGATCCTGCCTCCCCCATGGTGGTGACCGCCGCCCTCGTGAGCCGGTGGACGGCGGTGAGGTTGACGTCGAGCATCTCCGCCCACTGCTCGTCGGTGACGTCGCCGAAGGGCACCACTGGCTGGATGCCGGCGTTGTTGACCAGCCCGTCCAACCGGCCGTGGGTGGCCAGCACCGCTTCCATCAGAGCCGCCGGGCTGCCGTCGGCCGTGAGGTCGACGGAGAGCACCGTCACATCCGGGACGGGCACCGGCTTTTTTAATGATACGGCGACCACCGGCGAAGTGCGGGTGACGGCGACCACCGACGCTCCGGCCGCCGACAAACGGCTGACGATCCCGCCGCCGAGTCCCCCTCCGGCCCCCGTCACCACCACGACCTTGCCGGTCAGATCGAGCAGGTCGGAGGGCTTGGGAAGGCTCATGTCCCCTCCAAACGCAGGAAGCGGTCGATGTCCGCCGCGGCCTGTGGATACTGCGTCGTCAGCGGGTCGCGCCGGCCGATCTCGAGGCCGTCCGGATGGAACGGCGGCGCCATCGTGGTGCCCACCAGGGACCACTCGCCGATGGTGGCCGCCCCCATCCACACTCCCGGCCCGACGGCGACGAAGGGCCTTTCTCCGCCTGCCAGATCGTCGCCCAGCACCGGTCGATCGACTGAGCCGTCCGGGGCAAGAAGCAGCATTTCGACCGCCGCCCCGGCGTAGTGATGCCACAACTCGACGTTGTCGAGCCGGTGGAGGGCCGAGAAGTCGCCGGGGCGTAGGAGGAAGTAGATGGCCGATCCGTGGTCATCTCGCCACGTCTGAGACCACATCCCGCCCTCCAGAGGCATCGGCTCCAGGCGGAGGAGATCCACGACCTCGTCCGCCGTCACGACGCCAGCCTGGCGGCCCGCTCGTCGAGCTCGGCGACCACGTCGTCCACGTCGACCGTGGTCACGCCACCGTCCACGACCACCTGCCGGCCGCCCACCCACACGGATCGGACCAGATCGGGCGAACCGGACCAGACGAGGCGGGAGACCGGGTCGTCCTCGGCGCGGACCACCGGATGGAGCGGGGACACATCCGCGAGAGCCACCATGTCGGCCCGCGCTCCCGGCACCAGCCGTCCGAGGTCCGGCCGGCCGATGGCGTCGGCGGCGGCGGCGGTGACCATCGCC
>CAZCRP010000354.1:0-2926 GCA_964501055.1 uncultured Acidimicrobiaceae bacterium | reverse complement strand
GTCTCGCCAAGTTGTCCGGCGGTGTGGTGGTCATCAAGGTCGGCGCCGCCACCGAGGTGGAGCTGAAGGAGAAGAAGCACCGTATCGAGGACGCCGTGCAGGCGGCCAGGGCTGCCATCGAGGAGGGCGTGGTGCCCGGTGGTGGTGTGACGCTCCTCCGGGCGCAGGCCGCCATCGACAAGGTGCGGGGCGGGACTGACGACGAGAAGGCGGGCCGGAGCATCGTGCGCCGGGCGATGGAGGAGCCCCTCCGTCAGATCGCCTTCAACGCCGGCTTCGAGGGCGGCGTCGTCGCCGAGAAGGTCAGGTCCGAAGAAGGTGGATACGGCTTCAACGCCGCCACCGGCGTGTACGAGGACCTGGTGAAGGCCGGCGTCATCGATCCCGCCAAGGTGACCCGCTCGACGCTGCAGAACGCGGCATCGATCGCGGCGCTGTTGCTGACCACCGAGGCGCTCGTCGCCGAGGTCAAGGAAGACGCCCCGGTCGGCGGCGGTGGCCACGGCCACGACGGCGGCGGAATGGACTTCTGAGCCCGACCCGAGCGAAAACCGAACCCCGAAACCCCCCCCGGGCCATGCCCGGGGGGGGTTTCGCGTACCCAGGGTTCCCAGCTACCGCAGCGGTACTCCTGAGCCCACGGTTCGTCGTAGTCTGAGGCCCGTGATCGACTATCTCGACGTCATCCAGCGGGAATCCGCCCGATTCGGCGAGTGCCTGCGCAATGGTGATCTGGCCACCACCGTCCCCAGCTGCCCGGGCTGGACGTTCGCCGACCTCGGGTGGCACCTGACCGAGGTGCAGCACTTCTGGGGGACCATCGCCTCCGACCTGCTGCAGGATTCGGAAGGAGTGCCCGAATTGGAACGGCCGGCCGACGACGAGCTCGCCGACCTGTTCGACGATCGGTCGGCGCGGATGCTCGACGCCGTGGCGCGCCACCCGGCGGAGGCACGTTGTTGGACCTGGGATCCGGACGGATGGACGATCGGTTGGATACGGCGCCGTCAAGCCCATGAGGCGCTCATCCACCGCGTCGACGCCGAACAGACGGCCGGCAACCTGACTCCGATCGACGCCGAACTCGCAGCTGACGGAGTCGACGAGGTGTTGTTCACGGTGATCACCGGCCTGCCGGACTGGGGTGCGTTCATCCCCGATGGCGACGTCGCCACCATCGCGGTGGACGGGGGTGATCGCCACGGCCTGCGGTTCGGCCGCTTTCGAGGAACAGGCCCGGAGTCCGGGACCGAATACGACCTCGACACGTTCCTGATGTCGGAGCCGGGCGGGTCGATCGTCTCGGGATCACCGGTCGCCCTCGACCTGTGGCTGTGGGGTCGGGGTGCGGACGGGGTCCGCTGCGAGGACGATTCCGTGGTGGAGCGGATCCGGGCCATCGCAGCCGCGTCGACCCAGTGAAGGGACCCGTCACGCCGACTTGACGGCCCGGTCGTACCACTCCGCGGTCGAGGCGATCTGGTTGAACGTGAACACATGGAGCCCGACGGCGTCGGCGACTGGATCCATGGCCAGCTCCGCCAGTTCGTCCACCAGCTTGTCCGGGTTGAACGGCCCCGGTCGCAGCAGCCTGAACACCACCCCGCGATTCTTGCGGAGGTACCGCAGCGACTGGCCGACGCCGATGCGTGCTCCGATCGTCATGAGACGGGCGGGATCGGTGACGCCCGGGATGCCCACGACGAGCGGCAGCCTGACGCCCGCCTTCCGTTCTCCCCGCACCCACGTCGCGATCCGCTCGGTGTCGAAGCACATCTGCGTGGCCATGTAGTGGGCGTGCTCCTGTTTCTCGAGCAGCGACTTCCTGAGCACATGGGCGGGGATGGAGGGGTGACCCTCCGGGTACGACGCGACGCCGATCTCGGTGAAAGGATGATCGAGCTTCCCGAGGGCTCGCAGGAGCGCCTGCGCATCCGGAAATTCCTTGCCAACCTCGGAGTCGCCGCCCACCACGAACGCCTTCGTGGCCCCGACATCCCGCATCCGGTCGACGATCATCGTCAGCTCGTCGAAGGACTCGGTCAGGCGAGCCGAGATGTGGGGAACCACCTGGTATCCGGCGGCGGCGAGCGTCTCGCACAGCTCGACGGTGGCGATCATCCCCTTGTCGGGTGAGGCGGTGACCGACACGGTGGCCCCCGGCGGGAGATCCTTCGCCTTCTCGGCGGTGGACTTCATCGGGATGACCTCGAATATGACTCCCTCGAGCAGCTTACGGCGTCCCTTTGTCCGAGCCATTTGGACCTCCCGGGTCAGCGCCAGTGTCGCACGTCCACCCCTGCCCCGGCCAGCAGCGAGCTACTCCCGGGCACGGGCACGGGCGAGCACCTCATCGATCGGCGTCGTCGCCAGGTCGCCCAGCTCCTGCACGTACTCGTAGCCGAACCGGCCCTTGACGCACAGGTGGCCCGAGGTCACCGAGTGGTCGAGCGGCGAGGTGACCTTGACGATGCGGTTGTCCTGGACGTGGAGCTCGAGGTTGCAGCCCACCCCGCAGTACGAACAGATCGTCGTGGTGACGTGCTGTCGGTCCTCTTCCCACATGTCCGCTGTCCGGAGTTCGTGCTCGGAGCGGAACATAAGAGCGCCGGTCGGGCAGACTCCGATGCAGTTCCCGCAGAAGACGCACGCGGAGTCGGTCAGCCCGACATCGAACTCGGTCGAGATGCGGGCGTCGAATCCGCGCCCTGCCACCGCGATCGCGAACGTGTTCTGGGCGTCCTCGCCGCACGCCTCGACGCACTTGTAACAGAGGATGCACCGCGAGTAGTCACGAACGTAGAGCGGGTTGTCGACCTTGACCGGCTGATGCACCGTTTCGGCCCCCTCGCCCTGCGGCGGGGCGTGATGACCGGCGTGGCGACGGTCGCGATCGGTCACCGGCGCGGCCGGCGGCCCGAACCGG
>CAZCRP010000353.1:0-2941 GCA_964501055.1 uncultured Acidimicrobiaceae bacterium | reverse complement strand
GGTGTGCACGCGGGCGCATTGGCCCATCCACCGGCACAGACGGGGGTTCCGGCGGCCAGGGTCTGGATAAACCCGCATCCCTCCCCGACCGATAACGCACCCTGGGCATGGGTGCTGGTCTGGTTCAGGCAGCCGGCCGGGCCGTCCGCCCGGAAGAGCGCGTTGTTGCCCTCGATCGAGATCACCCCGCCCGTGCTCTGAGTGCACACCGGGTTGGTGCCGATCGAGTCGGCCGCCGCCACCCCTGCTTCGAGGGCGCCGGTGTCGGGATTGAGCACCGCATCGACGATGACGACCGCCTGGCCTCTGACCAGGAAGCCTTGGCAGCCGAATCGGTCCAGCACCAGCAAGTTGATGGGCGTCCCCCTCCCGCCGCCCACCGCGGCTTTGGCCACGGTGTGCACGGTGGTCGGGGTCTCGCTCACTCCGAGCAGGCGGGCGAATGTGGCGTCGGCGACGGACGTGATCCGCACGCCGACCCGTTCGCAACTGTTCCCGTCCTGGGGATCCACCGGCCGCGTCGGTGAGCCGAGGGCGCCTGGTGCCATCAGATCGTGGCCATCGGGCACCGGGTGGACGTACGTGACTGTGAACCGTCCCGCCACCTGGGTGTACTCGCGGGCAGTCGTGGCGCTGCACGACGTGGCGAACGACGCGCAACCGGACGTGTCGAGGCTCGAGATCCCGGGTGTGTTGAGCGCCACGTACCCCAGCGCCGTCTCACAGCCTGTGATCCCGTTGCCGGATGCCACTGCCAGAGCACCGGCGGCCGCGGCGGTGTCGGTGACCCGTTGATCGGCCGCCCGGTCGAGGCGGACAGCCGACAGGTCGATGGCGAATGCGGCGGCGCCGAGGACGAGAAACATCGAAGCCGCCACCATGATGAGCGTGTAGCCGCCTTCGGGGCGCTTTCTCATCAGTTGCCCCTCTCGAAACGCGCGGCGGAGGGAGCCGACAGGCCGACATCGACCGCGAAGATGACTGCCTGGATGGTGGCGGTTCGCTCCGTGACGACCTGCACCCGACGCTCGTTGTCTGGCCGCCCGTCGTCGAAACAGGTTGCGGTGGGACCGGTCGCGAGCGCTCCAGTCACTCCGGCGCTCTGCACCCGACGTGACGTCCGATCGTTGACCGCGACACCGTCCGGATAGACGTAGGCGACGCAGATGTACTGGCCGGGAGCCCCGTCCGCGAGGTCGATCCCGCCCGCCGCCTTGGCCACACCGAGGACGTCCAGGAGCCACCCATCGATATCTCCGTTGACGGGCAGCGTGGCGCCGAAGCGGCTCGCCTCCCTGGCCGCGGTCTGGAGGGAGGTGTGCTCGCTGTATGCGAGGGCGGCGGTGACCGTGCCCAGCAGCAGCATGATCAACAGGGGGGTGACGAAGGCCGCCTCCACCAGCGCGGCGCCGCGTTCGCGGTCACTTCGCCGCTGTGTTCCCGTGCGTCGCGTTCCGTGGCGTGAACCCCGGCGGCCGCGACCGGCCAGATGAGCGATTGGGTGTTCGAATGAGCGCATGCGGCGGAGATCGGCGAGGGCGTCGACCGTCTGCATCCTCGGAGGCGGGTAAGCGCCTACCCGATCGGCGTGAAATGCCTACCTGGAAGCCGGTAGATCGGGACCGGTCGATGGTCGCCGGCGTGACTGGCGGCCCGGGCGAACGTTCGTACGAGTTCCGACCAGCATCAGATCCATCCGATTCGACAGTCCGGCCTTGCGGAGAATGTTCCGGACGTGGGTGGCCGCGGTGGATGTCGCGATGAAGAGGTTCTCGGCGATCTGCTCGTCCGATGTTCGTCCCGCCACGATCGTCTCCAACACCTGGAGCTCGCGCGCAGTGAGCCCCCAGTCCGACACGCTGACATCGAGGGGGGCGCCCTCGGTGAGGACGCTCACCATGCGCTCGGCCTCCTCGATGCGCCGGAGGCCGGAGCGGAGGCGGGTGATGGCGTACACGCCGGTGACCGTGCCCACCAGCGACAGCACCATCTGGAAGTTGGTAAGGAACAATTCCTCCCAGTGGGAGGGCAGCAGATCCACTCGTGCTGCATGGATCCCGAGGCGCTGAATCGAAGAGACGAGGAAGGTGCCGGCGACCAGGACGAGGGCGGTGGCGATATACCCGACGGAAGCCGACTGCCACCGCCGCCGCACCTGCCAGGCGTAGCCGAACAACAACCCGAAGAGGATGCCGTTGATGAACACCCATCCAACAAGCAGCCATCCCAACGCAGGCATGGTCACATTGTGACAGCGTTCGGTCGTACATCCGCGGACACCCTGAGTCGAATCAGTCGATCATCGATCAGGGAGCGTGAGCACGTTGGCTCGATCGAGGAGTCCGGCGAGGGTGTCGAGGTCGAGGTCGGTGGGGTCCTTGAAGCTGACACTGGCCGATCCGAGCTTGGCTCGACCCAGCCGCCCCTCGTACTGCGCAAGCAGGTAGCGATCGTCTTCCACCGCGTTCACATAGATGCTGTAACGCGCCTTCTGGCGGGCCAGACCGACGGCGAACCACTCCACCTGCTCGCCTCGGGGACGAGGTTGCACGATGTCGCCGTAGCCGATGATCTGCTGGTCGGTACCGCCCCAGAACACCCCCTCCCAGAGTCGACGCTCACGCCCGGCGAAGGCAGTCGTGATGACGCGGTCCAACCGCTCCATCACACCCCGGACGTCTGCCGGCAGCGCAGCGAGGTACTCGTCGGGGGTCGTCTCGGACTTCCTCATGGCCCTCACTTTGCTGCACGTGGCGCGAGCATGTCCGCTCCGAGACCCCGGCGGTGCCCCGCGCGGGTCGACGGTTATGAGGCCGGTAGCGCCTGCAGATCGGCCAGGGCTTCGGCAGTCGCCCGGTCGACTTCGAACTCGTCGATGAGGCATCGGACCACGGCCCGGCGGTCCAGGCGTTGGGTTGCGAGGTAGACCGCAGCCTGTTCG
>CAZCRP010000352.1:0-2948 GCA_964501055.1 uncultured Acidimicrobiaceae bacterium | reverse complement strand
CGTCATTCTCCGTCGGCATCGACCTCGCCATGTTGGGCGCCTTCGCGGCCGACGGCCCGTCCGACGCGGCCCGCAGCCGGCGCATCTGACGCGTTGTCCTGCGGCTGCAGCGGACCATGACGGCCTTCGAGCGGGCCCCGATGCCGGTCGTCGCCGCGGTCCACGGATACTGCCTGGGAGGAGGGATCGACCTGATCACGGCCTGCGACGTCCGCTTCGCCTCGCCTGACGCGACCTTCGGCATCCGCGAGACCCCGCTGGGACTCGTGGCCGACGTCGGCACCGTCCAGCGCCTGCCCCGCCTGATCGGCCGCGGCCACATGAGCGAGCTGCTGTTCACCGGCCGGGACTTCGATGCGCACGAGGCGGAGCGGGTCGGGCTCGTGAACCGGGTGGCGGACGACGTCCACGAGCACGCCGCCAGGGTGGCGGTCGAGATCGCCGCCAACTCGCCCCTCGTGGTCCAGGGGGCGAAGGAAGTCCTCCGGCTGCAGGAGGACATGTCGACCGAGGCGGCGCTGGACCACATGGCGCTGTGGAACGCGGCGTTCCTCCACTCCAACGACCTGTCCGAAGCCATCGGGGCCTTCCTCGAGAAGCGCCCGCCCGATTACACCGGCAGCTGAGCGGCCACCCGAGCCCCTGCCATCCGGCCCTGACACGGATCCCGGGGGATATGTACCCTTGTGCCATTGCCGCGAGGAGGACGTTCTTGAAGGAATTCACCGCACCGAACGAGGTCGACGTCGACCCCGCCGAGAACCTGACGACCAGGCTGTGGGCGAACGAGCAGACCATGCCCGACCACGCCATCGCCGCCTACCGGGTTGGAGACGGGCCGTTCCAGGATGTCAGTTACTCCGAGTTCGCCGGCCAGGTACGGCGGGTGGCGGCGGGGCTCATGGCACTCGAGCTGGTGAAGGGCGACCGCGTGTGCATCTTCTCCCCCACCCGGTACGAGTTCACGCTGTTCGACTACGCCATCTGGGCCGCGGGGCTCGCCACCGTCACCATCTACGAGACGTCCTCCGCCGAACAGGTCGAATGGATCGTCGGTGACTCGGGCGCCAAGGCGATCATTTGCGCCACCGACGACCTGAAGAAGGTCTTCTTGGACAAGGCGGGCGAGCTCGGCACCTGTGAGCACGTCTACAGCCTCGAAGCCGGCGGCATGGAGGCGCTCATCGAGGCCGGGCAGGGGATCTCCGACGACGACGTCCTGGCGCGAGCGCGCTCGGTCAGACAGGAGGATCTCGCCACGCTCGTCTACACGTCGGGCACGACCGGCCGTCCCAAGGGATGCATCCTCACCGTCGACAACTTCGTGTGGGAGACGAAGCAGGTCACCTCGGTCGCCGCGTCGATCATCCATCCGGGTGCATCGACGCTGATGTTCCTCCCCTTGGCGCACATCTTCGCCAGGGTCGTCCAGGTGGTCTCGATCAACGAGGGCGCCAAGATCAACTACTCGAACGGTGTCCCGGTGTTGTTGGAGGAACTCCAGATGGTCAAGCCCACCTGGATGTTCGCGGTGCCGCGCGTGTTCGAGAAGATCTACAACGGCGCCCAGCACAAGGCGCATTCGGAAGGCAAGGGCAAGATCTTCGACCTGGCCGCACGGACGGCGACGGACTTCTCCGAGCAGTCTCAGCGCGGGAGGGTCTCGCTCAAGACCAAGCTGCTCCACGGCCTCTTCGACAAGCTCGTCTACTCCAAACTGCGGGCGCTGTTCGGGGGCCGGTGTACACACTCGATCTCGGGGGGCGCCGCCCTCGGCGACCGGCTCGGCCACTTCTACCACGGCGTGGGAGTGACGATCCTCGAGGGGTACGGGCTGACCGAGACTTCGGCGGGCGCCACCGTCAACGGCCCTGACGACTACTCCATCGGTTCGGTGGGCAAGCCCCTTCCCGGATCGACGATCCGCATCGCCGACGACGGCGAGGTGCTGATCAAGGGCCGCCACGTGTTCCAGGGGTACTGGAACAACGAGGCGGCCACCGCCGAGGTGATGCAGGGAGGCTGGTTCCACACAGGGGACATCGGGGAGCTGGACGACCAGGGCTTTCTTCGCATCACGGGCCGCAAGAAGGAGATCATCGTCACCGCTGGGGGCAAGAACGTCGCACCTGCCGTGCTCGAAGATCGGATGCGGGCGCATGCCCTGGTGAGCCAGGCGATGGTGGTGGGTGATGCCCAGCCGTTCATCGCCGCACTGGTGACGATCGACGCCGACGAGTATCCCCGGTGGGCCGAGGAGAACGAGAAGTCTGGCGCCCTCATGGACAACCTCGAGGACGAAGACCTCCTGGCGGCGGTGCAGGCGGCGGTCGACGACGCCAACCAAGCCGTGTCGAAGGCTGAGTCGATCCGCACCTTCCGCATCCTCGCCGAGGACTTCTCCATCGAGGGCGGCGAGCTCACACCGACGCTCAAAGTGAAGCGACAGGTGGTTGCCGACCGCTACGGCACCGTGATCGACGACATCTACACCACGTAGGTGAAGGAGCCGTCCCCTCGCGCGGGCGGCCGATGAACGGTCCGGTCGCGCTGCTCGGGAGCGGCGAGTTCCTCCCTGGCATGGAGGCGTTGGATCGCCGGTTGCTCGCCGGCCGGCCACCGCGGGTCGTGCACCTGCCGACGGCGGCAGGTCAGGAGAGTGGGCGGCGGCTGCGGTACTGGCGGGACCTGGCCGACGCGCACTTCGAGCAGCGGATGGGAGTGCAAGTCGAGACGCTCGGCGTGCTCGACACCATGTCGGCGAATAACCCGCAGCATGTCGCCATGCTCGAGGGTGCGGGTCTGATCTACTTCTCCGGCGGCAACCCCGGCTACCTGGCTGCGGCGCTGCGTGGCACCGCCGTGCTGGCACGGATCGTCGAGTTGTCCTCCCAGGGCACCGCCCTGGCCGGATGCTCGGCGGGCGCCGCGGCCCTCACCGCGGTGGC
>CAZCRP010000351.1:0-2949 GCA_964501055.1 uncultured Acidimicrobiaceae bacterium | reverse complement strand
CCCCGTTGCGATCCTCACCGTGCGCCACCCGAGCCGGCAGGCACGGGTGCTGGAGGCGGTCAGCTGGTCGACCTACTCCCTCCCGCATCTGGCGGTCGGTCTCGGGTTCCTCATCCTCTCCATCCGCTTCGCTCCCCTGCTGTACCAGACCGTCCCGCTGCTGCTGATCGCCTACGTGGCCATGTTCCTGCCCCAGGCCCTCTCGGCGGCTCAAGCCGGGTTGCGGCAGGTGGCGCCGAGCCTGGAGGAGGCCAGCCGCAGCCTCGGCTCCGGCGGACTGCGGACACTCTCCCGCGTCACCATTCCACTCGTGTGGCGGTCGCTCGTGGTGGGGGCGGCGCTCGTGTTCCTCACGGTGATGAAGGAGCTTCCCGCCACGCTCCTCCTGCGACCCACCGGGTTCGAGACGCTGGCGGTCCGGATCTGGAGTTCGGCCACCGAGCTCTTCTACACTCAAGCGAGCGTGGCGGCCCTCGTACTGGTCGCGATCTCTGCCCTCCCCCTCTACTTCCTCGTCACGAGGGACATCCACCGATGACATCCAACGAACCGTCCACCGCCGTCGTGCCGACCATCCGCATGCGCGGCGTCGTCCGCTGGTTCGGTGACGTTCCCGCGCTCCGCGGCTTCGACCTCGACGTCCATCACGGGCGGCTGCTGACCCTTCTCGGGCCGTCCGGCTCCGGCAAGACGACCGCGCTGCGTCTGATCGCAGGCTTCGACCGACCCGACCGCGGGACGGTCGAGATCCATGGGGCGACGGTGGTCGGGCCCGGCACCTTCGTTCCGCCTGAACGGCGCAGGGTCGGAATGGTGTTCCAGGACTATGCGCTCTTTCCCCACCTGTCGGTCGCCCGCAACATCGGTTACGGCGTCGCCCGCAGCGAGCGGGGAGACCGAGTGGCACGGGTACTCGACCTCGTCGGTCTCACCGGCAAGGCCCATCGGCTCCCGCACGAGCTGTCCGGCGGTGAACAGCAGCGGGTGGCGCTCGCCAGGGCTTTGGCGCCTGAGCCCGAGGTGATCCTGTTGGACGAGCCGTTCTCGAATCTCGATGCGGCCCTGCGTGCCAGGGTGCGGACCGAAGTGGCCGAGATCCTGCGACGCAGCGGGACGACCGCGATCTTCGTGACCCACGATCAGGAAGAAGCCCTGTCCCTGTCAGACGATGTGGCCGTCGTCCGAGAGGGCCGCGTGGTCCAGACGGGAACGCCCGCCGACCTCTACCACCACCCGGCCGATCCGTGGGTGGCGGCCTTCCTCGGAGACGCCGACTTCCTGACAGGTCAGGCATCGGCCGGCAGGGTGACCACCTCCGCCGGAGATTTCGCCAGCGATCTCGACGGTCCCGTGACGGTCATGATCCGGCCCGAGTCCGTGCTGGTGCGCCCGGCGGCGGATGGGCGGGCGGTCGTCACCCGCCGGGAGTTCTTCGGTCACGATCAACTGGTCACGATCGGGCTGACGGACGGCACGGTTCTGCGTGCCCGACTGGGCCCGGCACCGCTCCTTCAGCCGGGTGATCACGTCGACGTGTCGGTCGAAGACGCCGTCATGTTCGACGCCGGTGAGCCGCGCGAAGGCTTCGAACCGCCCGGCTAGCGTCGCACCGGATGGATGCGATCCTCGGCGTGATCGGCGGCCTGGCGTCGACGTTCTTCGCGGTGGACCTGCTCCGTGACCTGCGGCGCTCCCCGCGGCCGCATGTCGCCGCCTACGCGGCTGGGATCGTCATGTTCGCCATCGCCACCTGGGCGTTCGTAGTCGGGATCACCGCCGGTTGGAGCGGCTTCACGTACCGGGTCTTCTTCCTGTTCGGCGCGATCCTCAACATCCCGACGCTGGCGATCGGGTCGATGTTCCTCGTGGTGGGACGACGATCGGGACATCTCATGACGATCGCCGTCGGGGCAGTCGCCGCGATCTCCATCACCCTCACCAGCACCGTGCCCTTCGCCACTGCCCTGCCGGAGGCGGGGGTGCCGAGCGGGATATTCCCGCCGATCTCCGCCGGGTTCGGGCCGCGGTTGCTGGCGGCGATCGCGGGTGGGACGGGAGCCGCGATCCTCGCGGTGCTGGCCTTGGTCTCCGTGTTTCGGTTCTGGACCAGCAACCGGCGCATCGTCACCGGCAGCGCACTGATCCTGGCCGGGACCCTCGTTGCGTCCTTCGAGGGAACCGTGCTGGCTCTGGGTGAGGAAGGTGCGTTCGCCGCCAAGCTGACTGTCACCGCCCTCCTGCTGTGGCTCGGGTACCGGGTGATCAGGGGCGCGCGCTCGGCCGTCGCGCGCCCTCCACGGGTGGTGCTGCTCGGTCCATCCACCACCAGCGGCGGCCGTCGCCATGCCGACCGCACCATCGAGTTGCTGGAGGAGGCGGGATACGAGGTGTTCTGCCCGGCTCGGGAACTCGAGGAATGGGGCGCGGTCGGCCGCTCACCGGCCGATCTGGCGAAGGAGACATTCCGAGCGATCGATGGCGCGGCGGTGGTCGTGGCGGACCTGCGGGACGGCTACGGCATCGTCATGGCCGGTTATGCGGCCGCCAAGCGGATCCCGGTCGTGGTCGCCTCACCGCAGGGTCGCCGCATCCCCCGTCCCATCAGAGGCATCGCGGTGATGGAGATCTACTACGACAACGCCAACCAACTCGTGAACCGCCTCGCGAGCGTCGTTGCGCCTCCCGCCCTCAAGCAGCCGCGCGGCGTCCGGGCCCGTTGATCCGCCGGATGGAATCGCGCACGGCGACGCGAATCGTGACATCATCGTTCCCGATGGTTCGGACGATCGGAGTCGTGCTCGCCGGGGGACGCTCGTCGCGAATGGGCGTGGACAAGGCTCAGGTGGCGGTGGGCGGCCGCACCATGCTCGAACACGTCGTCGGCGCACTCCGAGCCTCCACCGACGACGTGGTGGTCGCCGGCCGCAGCGAACCGATCGCCGGTGTCCC
>CAZCRP010000350.1:0-2961 GCA_964501055.1 uncultured Acidimicrobiaceae bacterium | reverse complement strand
TACTCTCCCGCCTGCTGCGACCCACGACAGCTGCTGACGGTTTTCGTATTTCGATGGCACTCTCGTCCCAAGTCGATTCGAGCTGCGCGACCGATCCTCATGGTCTCATTCGATTTCTGACTTCAGGGAATGCTCGTTCCTCTGCGCAGGCTCTCACCCGATCGGTCTATGGTGCGCACAGGGCTGGGGATGCAGCCGTCCGAAATCGACGGTCAGAACGGAGTGGCGGCATGAGGCATGTGAACTGGACCGCCATTTTGCTTGGGATCGTGTTGACGGGTTGTGGGGCGGACGCCGGTGTCGATCCTGAAGCCGTGACGACAACTGCCGCGGTGGCAGAGACTGCAGCGACGAGTTCGGCGCCGACGACTTCGGTCGAGGCGACCACCACGACTGAAGCGACGGGGTGTGACGACGCCGAGGATGTGGACACGCTCGAGCGTGGCGAGACCTATCCGATGGACGTCGACGGTGACGGCGTTGACGATCAGGTCACGGTCTACTTCGACGACAGCGAGGGAGCGCACTACGGACTCCTTGTGGAATACGCATCCGGGGGATCGGCCCGTCTCGACCGGCCCATCTATGCGGTTCGACAACCGCTGATACCCCTCGGGCTGTATGACATCGACGGTGACGGAACGGGGGAGATGTTCGTCGTCGAATATCCAGTCGACCAAGGAATCAGTTACGAACCGGGATCATTCACGAAGGTCTTCATCGCCCAGACCGAGGAATGCGGCTTGGCTTCGACCGGTGATCAAGGCGCCTTGCAGCTCGGTCACTACCCGCCTCAGGGCTCGATCGCTCGCTGTGAGGACGGAGCTGTCCTGATCTACGACTTCTACATCGAAACTCAGGACGGGGCCGCCTTCAATGTCGGGGTGTACGAGCAGACCTTGTCCAACGGACTCATCACCCTCACCCGGCTCGACTCCCAGGAGATCGCTCAGCAGGAGATGCTCGATCGCCCACTCCTCGACTGTGGTGATCTCCAGCTGCCCGCGGAGCGGCCGCCCGGGTAGACGGACTGTCGGCGTCGATCAGGTCGATCGAGAGACCACGAGCTCGGCGGTAGAGGTGGCGGCGGCCAGTCCCGCATCGGTGGTGACAATCGAGGCGTCAAGCCGGTTGGCAAGCTCGGCGTAGAGGGTAATGGTGTCCGAGAGTGGAACGCCTCATCTGCACCGGCGCCATAGGACTCCGGCCCGTCACCAGCGACATCGCCGTCGTCGAGCCAGTCGTCGACCCGTCTGGCTGGCACGAGGAGCACGAGGATCGGGTCTCGCGGACGGTTCAGCCGAGGATCGCCTCCTCGACGAGGGCGGCGATCACGGCATGACCTGCGGTGCTGGGATGGAGGCAGTCGGCCCCACCCACCCAGAAGTTGGCGGAGGCGAGCTGTCCGAACACGTCCGCCACCTGGGCACCGAAGTCGGAAGCTGCCAGCCGTATGGCGTCGTTCAGGCCGAGCGGAACCAGTCCGGGGAACCCCTCGAGTCCGATCAGGGCGAGCGCCTCTGCGCCGGGGATGCCGGAGGCAACACAGAACGGAATCGGATTGTCGTAAGTTGTCACGACGATGGTCGCGTCCGGCGCAACGGCCCTGAGTGCGCTCAGGATCTCCCGATACTTCGCAAGGACATGATTCGCGGCGCTGTTCAGCGCGTTGACACATGCAACAGTGAGGCCCGAGCCGCATTGCCCGAGAGCGTCACTCCCATCGTTTCCGCCGACGGTGATCACAACCGTCTGGACATCGTTCAGCGGGTTCCGGTCGCTGTTCCTGGCATCGATGTCCGCGATGGCGCCCGGCAGCTGCTCGGAGATGAGGGCGCTGATCCTCACACCAGGCAGGCCGCGCGAGGGGTCGGCCGAACGCCCCAGATTCACAAGCGCGAGCTGTCGGCATCCGGCCGCTCCGGCGCGGCCGAGACCTGGCGTGCAGGCGAGTTCCGTCCGGAGTGTCTGATGGACGAGGGACACATACCCTTGAGTGGCAGGATCGGCGGTGCCCTCGCCGGCGGCCCAGGAGTCGCCGAGCCCGTACATGACCGGAAGCCCGGGAGCGGTCTGAGACGCTCCAGCAGGGATGGCCATGACCATGAGCGCTGCGACGGACACAACCAACACATGCTTCCTGATCCACATGCTCTTCCTCCTTGTCGAGTCAGATTCCAAAGTCGAACGAGAACGTGTGGGTCTCGACGACCATCCCTGCCCAGAGGTAGCGGTACGTGATCGAGTGCACCCCGGCCATCCCTGCGGGGAATTCGACGGTCCATTGGCGGATCGCGAAGCCCGGCAGCGTGATGAACTTCTCGGTCAAGGCGAGTGGGCTGCCATCCAGGATGATTTCGAGCCTGGTGTCCGCGGCCTGGAAGTCCCGCTCGTCACTGGGGAGCTGGTACGGCAGATCGATCATCCAAGCCCCTCCCAGGGTGAACGGGAGATCCCGCCAATACAGCCCGGATCCCGTACAGGAGCTCGCATCACACGTGATTGTGTCCGACTCGAAGAACGGGTCGAAGATCCACACCGCCGCCAGAGTGCGGGCCAGGAACGACGCCATCTGCTCGCGGGTAACCGACGATGCGGGAGAGAACTGTGTCGCGCTGGTGCCGGAGGTGATGCCGAGTTGCTGGAGCTGGCTGATCGCGGCGCGTGCTTCTGCCGACAGCTCCCCGATGTCGGTGAAGCCCGTTTCGCCAGGTGCAGGAAGGGCAACGCCTGTCGCATGGATCAACCGCGTCAGGAACAACGCCATCTGCCAGCGACTGACCGGCTCACCGGGGGCGTACGTCCCGGCGCCTGTGCCGCTCGTGACACCGAGGGCTTGCAGCTGGTTGATCGCCGTCTGTTGGTCGGCCGGGAGCGAGCCGATGTCGGCGAACGAAGCGGAAGCGCCGCTCGGGAGCGCTCCCATCGCCGCCTCGTACGTGCGAGTCAGGAACAGGGCCA
>CAZCRP010000349.1:0-3004 GCA_964501055.1 uncultured Acidimicrobiaceae bacterium | reverse complement strand
GGCGTAGGTGGAGAACTTGAAGCCCTTGCGGTGGTCGAACTTCTCGACCGCCCTGATCAGTCCGAGGTTGCCTTCCTGGACGAGATCGAGGAACGGCAGCCCGGAGCGCTGATAGCGCTTGGCGATCGAGACGACCAGCCGCAGGTTGGCCTGGATGAACCGGCGCCGGGCGGCCAGGCCCTGGCGGATCTCGGTGTCCAGCGTCTTGCGGTCGGGGTGATCGGGATCGGCGTCGAGCTTCGCCTCGGCCTTGCGGCCCCGTTCGATCGCCTTGGCAAGCGTGACCTCGTCCTCGGCGGTGAGGAGCACGAAGCTGCCGATGCCGTCGAGGTACTGCTTGACCGCCTCGTCGCCGGCGTCCCAGGGATTCATCTTCCGAGCTGTCATGTGGGGGCTGTCGTTTCGTCGGAAAATCAGTGCTTGCACCTTCTATCGGCGGTGGTACGCCCAAAGTTGAGCCCCCACCCCTGGGCCCCCCGACCCACTTCCCGCGTACCCAGGGTTGGTTGGTACGCCGGCGTCCCTTTCGGCCCACAGAACGGCGCCCGGGTATCCTCACGGCCCGATCCCGGGCGCTTAGCTCAGCTGGGAGAGCGCTTCCCTTACAAGGAAGAGGTCGGCGGTTCGAGCCCGTCAGCGCCCACTCACCGCAAGCCCGCGCAGCGCGTCGCGGGTGCAGTGGTCGAGCCCCGAGTCCGCGGCCGAGGAGGCAGGCAACATGGCAGAAAGCCGGTCGACGAGCGACGAGTCTCCATCTGAGCTGATCGACGCAAAGATCGAGGATCTGGACGACTGGCGGGGCGAGATGCTCTCCCGGCTCCGCGCCCTGATCAAGGAGGCCGACCCCGACATCTCCGAGGAGGTGAAGTGGAGGAAGCCGTCGAATTCCATGCGGGGGGTGCCGGTGTGGTCTCACCACGGGATCATCTGCACCGGCGAGACGTACAAGGAGGTCGTGAAGTTGACCTTCGCCAAAGGAGCCTCCCTCGACGACCCTGCTCGCCTCTTCAATGCCAGTCTCACAGGCAGCACGAGGCGGGCGATCGACTTCCATGAGGGCGACGAGGTGGACGAGGAGGCGTTGCAGGCCCTCATCCGATCCGCCGTGGCCCTCAACGCGTCTCGGTCACGGTGACCTCGCCTGTCACCCGCCTCTCGGCCACGGTGCTGGGGGCTCCCGATCCGCGCCTGCTGGCCGCCTTCTACGAGCGCCTGTTGGGTTGGACGGTGGTCACCGACGAGCCCGACTGGGTCATGCTGCGCCCTCCCAGCGGCGAGACCGGGCTGTCATTCCAGACCGAGCCGTACTTCGAACCGCCGGTGTGGCCGGGTGAGCCCGGTACCCAGCAACTGGGCATGCACCTCGACCTCGCCGTGCGGGACCTCGAGGAAGGAGTTGCCTGGGCGCAGCAGTTGGGGGCGGTGCTCGCCGATCACCAGCCGCAGGACGGTGTCCGGGTCATGCGCGACCCGATCGGGCATCTGTTCTGTCTGTTCCCGGAGGCGTGAACGGCCCGGCTGTGGGCGGACAGCCGGACCGTCAAGGAGACCGTTCGACGCGTCAGTCGTCCAATTTGTCGGCAGAGGCGATCCACCCTTCGATGGTGGTACGCGACGGCATCCGGTCGGGTTCGAGCGCCGCCAGGCGGTCGCTCATCATCTCCGGATCGGCGGCGGCCACCGCGGCGATCGTGGCGTAGCCGGCCCGCTGCAAGAACTCCTCGTACGCCTCGTCGACGCCGGTGATGGCCTTCAGGTCCACCCGGCGGCGCCATGAGGAGAGACGACCGGCCCCGATGTCGGTGGCTTCCGCCAACCGGCGGAGCGAGTCGTCGTCTGCGGTGCGGGCGACGAAGGCGGCGACCGTCGTGACGCCCGCGCTGCGCATCCGCTCGGCGTAGGCCTCGCCCACGCCGGGGATGGCGGCGATGTCGTTCGCCGGTGAGGTGACGGTGGCGGCCAGGCCTGCGACCGTGTCGCGGAGGGAGGCGGCCGCTTCGGGCCCGTCCCGCCGCACTCGTCGCATCATGCGCTCCACCAGCTCCTCACCTTCGAGCGCCCAACGGTCGATATCGGCGCGGGCGGACTCCGAGAGCTTCTCGGCCGAGGCCTCGACTGTCTTGCGGGCTTCGGTGAGACGCTCCATCAACGCATTCACCGCGGACACCGGGATCCCCACCGCGGTGTGGGCGATGCGCTGCATGCTGGATTGCTTCATTCTGTGGTCACCTCTCGGGTTTCGGTCGATACTCGCATCTACCCGCCCGTGGGCGTTCCGAAACGTGCCGGTACGATCAGCGGCCGATGGTCACCGTCTTCGACGTCTTGTCCGCCCTCGACCGCGCCGCGCCGGATGCCACCGCGGCGAGTTGGGATCCGTCCGGACTACAGGTGGGTGACCCGGCGGCGGAGGTGGAGCGTGTCGCCGTCTGCCACGAGGTGACCGAGTCGGTACTCGCCGCCCTCGAAACCGACCCGCCCTCCCTGCTCGTGACGTATCACCCGCTGTTGTTCCGGCCGACCAACCGCTTCGTGGCGGGCCGTACCGCCGCCGGCAGGGCGCTGCGCCTCGCGCAGGCAGGAGTCGCCCTCACCGTCGTGCACACGGCCTTCGACTCAGCCCCGGGAGGAACGTCGGACGCGCTGGCGGCCGCACTCGGCCTGGACGAAGTCCGCGTCTTCGGCCCCGCCGGCCCTGCGCGGTCCTACAAGGTGGTGACGTTCGTCCCTGCCGACGCCGTCGAGTCGGTGACTGCGGCAATGGCCTCCGCCGGTGCGGGGAGGATCGGAGGCTATCGCGGCTGCAGCTTTCGGGTCCCCGGCACGGGGGCGTTCGAGGCTGCTGCCGACACGACGCCGGCGGTGGGGGAACGAGGAGTCAACCGGGTGGCTGAGGTGAGGGTGGAGATGCTGTCGCCGGCGGCCGCGGTGGAGGCGGTGACGGCGGCGCTGGTGGCTGCCCACCCGCACGAAGAGCCGGCTTACGACCTGTACGAGACCGAGG
>CAZCRP010000348.1:0-3016 GCA_964501055.1 uncultured Acidimicrobiaceae bacterium | reverse complement strand
GAGGCGGCCCGTGCCTACGGATGGGCATTCGAGCACCGGGATGCGATCGCCCGCGAGGATGTGGTCGGCGTCCTCCGGGCTGCGGCATACGAGCATCTCCTCGTCAACGACTTCTCGACCGCCCTTCGGATCGCCCAGACGTCGTTGGACATGGCGACGGACAAGGCTCACCGGGCGGAGGAACACGCCTGGGTTGCGTTCTTCGCGATGCGCCAGGGCGACATCAGCCTGGCCGAACACCATGCCGGGGAGGCGGTGGAGGTCCTGGAACGGAACGGGGCGTCCCGGGCGCTGGCCAGGGCGGAGGCGGTGCTGGCGTCTGTCTCTCTGGCCCGAGGCGCGACCGGCGCCGCCATCGGTTGTGCCGAGCGGGCAGTGGCCACCTCTCGGGCGTCTGCTGCTCGGGCGGTGGAGGCCGACGCGCTGATCACGTTGGGAACGGCGCTCGTGCATGAGGGGGATGTCCGAGGCTTCGAACTGATCGAACAGGGGGGCGATGTCGCTCGAGAGGTCCGCAGCCTGGATGCGGCTGCACGGGCGGTCTACAACCTCGGGAAACTCCCGTTCCGGGAGATGCAACTGGACACCGCGGCCAGGCGGATGGACGAGGCGCTGATCTATCTCGCCACGGAGGAACTCGACGCCTGGTACGTGGCGATGGAGGCCACCCGAGCCCACATCGCCGTGATACGGGGCGAGTGGGACTATGCCGCCGATGCGCTCGCACGGGTGCTGCCCCGACCCACCTGCCTGTCCACCGAGGCCGAGGCCGCCCTCGTCGAGGCTCGCCGACTCATGCGACGCGGGGATCCCGGTGCGCTGGGAGCACTTGACCGCGGCCTGGCCCGCGCCGATGCCGGTGTGGGCCTCGAGGAGGACCTTCTCGCCACCGAACTCGCCATGGAAGCTGCCTGGTTGGGCCTCCTCGACGAGGGGGCGGCGGCTGATCGCTACGTGCGATCATCCGCCGCCGCCCAGAGTGTCGACGACCGGTGGGCACTCAGCCGGCTGGCATTCTGGGCGCTGCGCCTGGACCTCGAACCGCCCGCAGGCCGTCTGCCGGGGCCGGTGGAAGACGAGATCACCGGGGATCCCATCAAGGCCGCATTGCGCTGGGGAGAGACCGGATACAGGGTCGAAGCGGCCATCGTCGAGGCGTTCACACCGAACGCCTCGCTGCGGGCGGTCTTCGCCGAGCTCGACGAGATGGGAGCCCACGGGGTGGCTGCCGGGCTGCGGCGGCGGCTGCAGCGGCATGGGGTTCGTGGGATTCCGCGCGGCGTTCAGCACGCCACCGCATCGCATCCAGCGGGCCTCACCGCCCGCCAGCACGACGTCCTGGCACTGATCGGCGCCGGATTCAGCAACGACGCCATCGCCGCCGACTTGTTCATCTCTCCCAAGACCGTCTCTCATCACGTGTCGGCGATCCTGGCCAAGCTCGGTGTCGACAGCCGCGTCCAGGCAGCTTCGGTCGCTCACGTCAACGGCTGGATCTGACCGAATAGGGTCGGTGCCCCAGATATGGGGAGTTCTCCCGATGTGACGGGGTCCAACCCTTCGTACGGTTACTGGTATCGCCACAGAGAGGAGCGAGTGCGATGCCGTTGTTCATGGACGTCCACACCATCGATGGAGGTGTCTCGGCCGACGCCGTCGCCGAGGCCCATCGCAAGGACCTGGAGACCCAGGGCGGGTACGGGGTTCGATACCTGCGGTACTGGGTCGACGAAGAAGCGGGAAAGATCTTCTGCCTGGTCGACTCTGACCGCGCCGAGGATGCGATCACCGTTCACCGAGAAGCGCATGGCCTCGTGGCCGACGAGCTGTACGCCGTGGTCGAGCGTACGTGAGAGGGAGCCTGATGAAGCGACGAGTGTTCTTGACAGGTGTCGTTGCCGTGGCGCTGTTGGCCCTTCCGGGTGCGGCGACGGCCGCACCGGACAAGGCGACCTGCAGCGGCATTGTGGGTGTCGTCCACGGACACCACGTGGTCGGCGACTACGTCACGGGTGTCGGGCACGACGTGATGTCGTGGCCACCGGCCGGGCAGGCGAATGCCGCAGGGGGAGCCGTAGTGCCGGGTGGCCCCGGCCCCGGGTTCCACTTCCCGAACGGTTTCGCGCCCGGGGCGTCGTTCTGCAACTCGCAGTCCCGTTCACCCGGATTCCATCTCCCCTGAACGGGCAGGCCGCACGCGTGTGGCCGATGGGGTGGGAGGGAGCGTCTCGTGCGAGGGGGCGCTTCCTCCCGGCTATCTGTTCAAGACTCGAAGACGTCGGTCATGAGCGGCGAACCGAGAGACCGTTCCGGACAGGCGATGACCCAATGCTCCAGTCGGAGTCACCCTCCGAAAACCTCCCTCGTTTCAAACGTCTCTGAGGTAGGCGTCTTCCGCGCTCGCCTCGTACTCGGTGTCTCCTCCCGCTGTGTGACCACTCCTGTGTCAAAGGTGAGTCAACAGCCCCGACCGTACCGACCGCGGCAGATGTGAAGGGCGATAGGTCACTTCAGGGCTGGCAGTGGATCTCAGGGCTCGCGGAGGATCAGAGCGCGAGGTGGAGGCGGAGCGCCTCGTCGACCTCGCTCATAAGTGCGGGTGGGACGCTTCCCACCTTGTCGAGTACGCGGTCGACTGAGATCGATCGGACTTGCTCGGCCTGGGCCTTCGAGTCCTGCTTGAGTCCGGTTACGCCTGCCGACAGGAAGACTTGGAACGGGTAGACCCGCTGGACGTTGGTGGTGACAGGGACCACGGTGATGACGCCTCGGCCGAGCCGGGCGGCGGAGGTGTTCGCGCTGTCGTTGGAGACGATCACAGCCGGGCGTCGTTTGTCGGCTTGTCCGGAACGGGCGGGGTCGAGGTCGACGAGGCGGATCTCATTGCGCAGCATCAACCGACGCCCATGCCATCACCGACGACGGAGTCCCATGTGTCGTCGTCTTCGGAGTCCGTCCACTCCGCCCATGCGTCGGCGTAGTCGGCTCCGAGCTCAGAGGCGCGGAGGAGGCGGAC
>CAZCRP010000347.1:0-3018 GCA_964501055.1 uncultured Acidimicrobiaceae bacterium | reverse complement strand
GCGTTCGCCGCCGTGCTCGGCGTGCCGCTCGCATGGCTCCTCGCTCGAACCCGATTCCCGGGGAGGACGTTCGTACGCGGACTCGTCACGCTGCCGCTGGTGCTCCCGCCGGTGGTCGGGGGAGCCGCGCTTCTCTTCGCACTCGGGCGGCGGGGGGTGGTGGGAGGTCCACTCCACGATGCCACCGGATTGGTGCTGCCGTTCTCGTGGTGGGGGGTGGTGATGGCAAACGTGCTGATCGCGATGCCGTTTCTGGTCATCAGCGTGGAAGGCGCGCTCCGCAACCTCGACGTGCGGTACGAAGGGGCCGCGGCCACGCTCGGGGCGCATCGGTGGCGGGTGTTGCGACGAGTGACCTTGCCGATGATCAGACCGTCACTGGTCGCTGGACTCGCTCTCACCTGGGCCAGGGCGTTCGGCGAGTTCGGAGCCACCATCACCTTCGCCGGCAACCTCCAGGCGCGCACCCAGACACTGCCGCTGGCGGTGTTCGTGGCGCTGGAGAGCGACCGCGAGGTGGCGGTTGCCCTGAGCCTGCTGATGGTGGCGGTGTCCCTGGTGGTGCTGGTGTCCTTGCGCAAGTGGTGGTGGCGGTTCCAATGACCGGGCTGGTCGCAGAGATGGCGGTTACCCGCCGCGACGGCTTCACGCTCGACGCCTCTCTCGTGGTGGAGCCAGGCGAGACGGCGGCGCTGCTCGGTCCCAACGGCGCCGGCAAGTCCACGGCGGTGATGACGCTCGCCGGCCTTGTCGCCCTCGAGCGGGGCCGTATCGAGCTCGGCGGCCGGGCACTCGACGATCCGGCAGCCGGAGTCTTCGTCCCGCCGGAGGAGCGACGCATCGGGGTGGTGTTCCAGGACCAGCTCCTGTTTCCCCACCTGACCGTGGCCGAGAACATCGGGTTCGGGCTCGGAGGCAGGCGCGGACGCGAACGCTTCGTCGCGGAATGGCTGGAGCGGGTGGGGTTGGCGGGCATGGGTGATCGACGTCCCGGCGAGCTGTCCGGCGGCGAGGCACAGCGCGTCGCGCTCGCCCGGGCGCTGTCCACCTCACCCGAGATGTTGCTGCTGGACGAACCGCTGTCGGCGCTCGACGTCGGCACCCGTGTCAGGATGCGGCGGGAGTTGACCGAGCACCTGGCGGACTTCGCGGGCCCCCGTCTCCTCATCACCCACGACCCGACCGAGGCGTTTCTCCTCGCCGACCGCATCCTCATACTCGAGGAGGGGGCAATCACCCAGGTCGGGAGCGCAGACGAGGTGCGGCTGCACCCGCGTACCCGCTACGCGGCGGATCTCGCCGGATCCAACGTGCTCACGGGCCAGGCGCTCGACGGCATCGTCGACGTCGACGGCCACCCGCTGCACATCGCGGACCACGAAGTGCGCGGGCCTGTGGTCGCGGCCATCCGCCCCAGCTCGGTGGTGGTCCATCTGGCGCGACCCGAGGGGAGCTCGCGCAACGTGTGGCCCACCGAGATCGAGGCGGTCGAGAGCTTGGGTGATCGGACCCGGCTGCGCACCGGCGCACCGATCCCACTCATCGTGGAGGTGACGGGCGAAGCGGTGGATGGCCTCGGACTGCGGGCAGGGGCTGCGGTGTGGGTGTCGATCAAGGCCACCGAGATCGCGGTCCAAGCCGGGTGAGTGTCAGTCAGCGGCTCGCCACGGCACCGTCTCGAGTTTCTCGTCGTGGAACGCCCGCAGGGTGGGATTGGTGAGCCAGTGGCGAGCCTCCTCCAATGCGTCGATCCGGAACCAGTCACGGGCCGAGGCGGCCTGGATGATGAGGCGCGCGGCGGCTTCCTCCACCTCCCAGGTGGGTGCGCCGACCCGCAGCCCGAGAGTCCGGTAGTGGTTGTCATCGCTCGATGTGGGAGGCATGTGCTCCTCGTCGGCCGGACCTCACCGTTCTTTCGTAGTTCGGGAGAACCAGGCGATCACCGGGAGCACCACGATTGCCGCCCGCGGCCGCAGTAGGACGAGCACCACCCCGAGGGCGAGCAGCCACCCGGTGCGCCGATCGAGGCGCACCATCGCCGGATACGCCAACCAGACAGCGGCGAGTACCGCCGCCACCCTGACCAGCAGGCCGCCGAGACCGACCTCGCCCACCTGCCACGCCCACGCCGCGCCCACGGCGATGCCGACTGTCGTGAGCCCGAGGAGCCACCGCACGCGGTGACCATAGACCCGGGCAGAGACCCCCCGGCCTCTCCCTACAATTGCCGGCCATGCCTATCGACATCGACATCGCCCACGTGGCGCGACTGGCTCGACTCGACCTGTCGGCCGGGGAGCTGGAGACGTACCGCAGCCAGCTCGGCGTGATCCTGGATCACGCCGCCAAGGTGCAGGCGCTCGACACGGCAAACGTCGAGCCCACCGCCCATCCGCTGGGAATGACGAACACCTTCCGACCGGACGAGACGCGGCCATCGCTCGACCGTGACGAGGTTCTGGCCCAGGCCCCCGAGTCACGCGCCGGCTACTTCGTCGTCCCTCCCGCACTCGAACAGGACTGACCGTTGACCGGTGCCGATCTCACGATCGCCGAGGCCGGCGCGGCACTGCGCACCGGCGAACTCACCGCGACCGCACTCCTCGAGTCGGTGCTGCAGCGCGCCTCGATGACCGAGGCCGAACTGCACGCCTACCTGACCATCGACTTCGACCGCGCCCGGACCGCAGCCGGCCAGTCCGATGAGCGCTTCGCAGCGGGTGAGCCCCTCGGTGCGCTGGACGGGATCCCGGTCGCCCTGAAGGACAACCTGTGCACGCGGGGCATCGAGACGACGTGCTCGTCCCAGATCCTCGCCGGATACCACCCACCGTACGACGCCACCGTGGTCGGGCGTTTGAAGGCGGCCGGGGCGGTGATCACCGGAAAGACGAACCTCGACGAGTTCGCGATGGGCTCGTCCACCGAGAACTCCGCCTATGGCCCGACTCGCAATCCGTGGGACCCGGCGAGGGTGCCTGGCGGATCGTCCGGGGGATCGGCGGCGGCCGTGGCGGC
>CAZCRP010000346.1:0-3037 GCA_964501055.1 uncultured Acidimicrobiaceae bacterium | reverse complement strand
GCGAAGCATCCACCACAGCCGCGCCGCCCAGGCGCCCCCGGCGTCGTCGTAGGCCACGACCAGATCGGCCGGACGCACGCCGAGGCGGCGGACGGTGGCGGAGAAGGCCTCCGGGCGCGGCAGAGGATGGCGACCAGGGCCCTCGGAACCGGTGAGGTCCTGCTCGAGGTCGACGAAGACCGCCGCCGGGATGTGACCGGCCTCGTAGCGGCGCCGACCCTCGGCCGCGTCCGCCAGGTCGGCGCGCACGTCGAAGATCCGCAGTCCATTGCTGCCGAGCCGGGAGGCCAGTTCGGAGGCGGAGATCAGCGGCACGGCGCCGAATGTACAGGCTGTCAGTTCCGGAAGAACCGATCGAACAGATTGAACAGCACGGTTGCCACCACCGAGATCACGATCATCGAGGTGATCGGGAAGAAGACCGACACGTTGTCGCCTTCGGATCGGAGGTCGCCCGGCAGTCGCCCGAACCAGGAGAACCAGCCCAGCCGCACCATGACTCCGACTGCCACCAAGGCGATCCCGGCGACGATGATGAGGTTGCCGGCCCGCATCGGCTCAGGAGTTCTGGGTCTCGTCCCGCCGGGTGGGCGCGGGCTCGTCGCGGTGGCGGGCCTCACGCAGCTCATCACCGAGCTGGGAGAACGTCTGGCCGAGGGCGGTGACGAAGGACGCCGCCGCGTCCTTCACCTGCTCCCGGACTTCGGGGTCCTTCATCGCCGACCCGACCGAGTCGGCGACGGCCCGCGCCGCCTCACCGAGTGTCTCCAGCGCCGAGCGGACTTCCTCCTCGCTCGGTCCGCCGCCTCCCGACAGCTCGTTGTACCGGTCCTTCAGCTTGTCGCCGATGGACGACCACCGCCGGCCCGCCTCCGCCCAGGGGTCGGCGGGGTCTTGCGTAGGATCGTGTTCGTGCTGCTCCACCTGCTCGATGGTACCTACGAGTTGTTCCGGTCCTACTTCGGAGTGCCGCCGCGGCGTGCCCCGGACGGACGGGAGGTGGGGGCGGTGCGGGGGATCATCGAGTCGACGCTGGCGCTGCTCGTCGACGGCGGCGTGACCCATCTGGGGGTGGCCACCGACACCGTGATCGAGTCGTTCCGCAACGACATGTTCCCCGGATACAAGACGGGGGAGGGGATCGAACCGGCGCTGTGGGCGCAGTTTCCCCTCGCCGAGCGAGCGTGGCGCGCGATCGGGGTGACCGTGTGGGGCATGATCGAGTTCGAAGCCGACGACGCCCTCGCCACGGCGGCCGCCCGCTGGCGGGACGACGTG
The DNA here is from genome assembly GCA_964501055.1 of uncultured Acidimicrobiaceae bacterium. Lineage (GTDB taxonomy): Bacteria > Actinomycetota > Acidimicrobiia > Spongiisociales > ZC4RG35 > DATHWB01. Next base: position 1,759 of record CAZCRP010000346.1, on the reverse strand, counting down.
GAGCAGGTCGTGATCCTCACGCCGGACAAGGATCTCATGCAGTGTGTCGACGGCAGCCGGATCGTGACGTTCAACCGGCGGGAGGCCAGGCGTTTCACGGAGGAGGACGTGCGGGAGAAGTTCGGCGTCTACCCCCATTCGATCCCCGACTACCTGGCGCTGGTCGGAGACACCGCCGACGGGGTGCCAGGGCTGCCGGGGTGGGGCGCGAAGTCCGCCGCGACGGTCCTCTTCGAGTACGACCATCTCGAGTCGATCCCCGACGACGTCGCCGCGTGGACGGTGACGGTGCGCGGGGCCGCCAAGCTCGCCGCCACCCTCGCCGAGCGGCGCGACGAGGCGATGCTCTATCGGGCGCTCACGACGCTGCGGCGCGACGTCCCACTCGCCGAGGAGCTGGACGATCTCCGTTGGAAGGGCGTCGTCATGGAGGAGTTCGAACCGCTCTGTCGCGAGTTCGGCTTCGAGTCGCTCCTCGCCCGGGGACTCCCGACCGCCTGATCGGCCCGTACCCTGGGTTCCCAGCTACCGCAGCGGTAGCTGGGAACCCAGGGTACGCGACACCCCCCCTCAGAGGGTGCGGTACCAGTAGCGGTAGGTCTCGGTGAAGCCGAGGGAGGCGTACAGGGCGAGCGCCGGGCGGTTGGATGAGTGGACCTGCAGGTAGGAGCGCTCCGCTCCTACCGACTTGGCCCACATCAGCATCGTCTGGGTGAGCCGCGTACCGTGTCCCTCCCGGCGGGCGGCCGGGTCGACGATCACGTCGAAGACCCCCACCCACGGCCGGTCGACCACCGCCACCCCGATCGCCGTCGGGCTGGCGAACACGCCGTGGTCGAGGGTGAGGGACCCGAGCGACTCGGCGATCTCGCTCGTGCGGATCTCGTCGTGGCCGCCCCAGATCGAGTACCGGTCGATCCAGGTCGGCCCCGCCGCCCGCGCCACCGCCACGTGTTCGTCGGCGCCACCGCCCACGGGACCGGTCATCACGACCACGTCCTCGGATCGCGCATACCCCCGCGTCTCCAGGCGGCCGTCGAGGTGGACGTCGAGGGGTGTGAGCCGGAACCGCGTCGGCCTGCCGCGACTGTCGTAGCGCCGCTCGACGGTCTCGATTCGCTCGAACATGTCGCGCCGGGGACTGTCCCCGAAGGTCGTGCACGAGTTGAGCCGGCCGACCGCGCCCCGCCCGATGGCGACCAGCCACTCGCCCACGGCCACCGTCTCGGCCGGTGGAAGCGCCCGCGCCCCGCACCGCTCCAGCTCGAGGATCAGTCCCCGGTCCATGCCAGCGCCGAGCGCGCCGCCAGATGCCCGCACATGCCGTGGGTGCCCGCCCCGGGCGGGGTGGAGGCCGAGCACAGGTACACGCCGGGGAGGGGGGTGGCGTAGGGGTCGCGCTGGGGGAAGGGCCGGAACACGAGTTGGGAGAACGTGTGCGCGCCGCCGGCGATGTCGCCGCCGACGTTGTTGGGGTTGTGGGCCTCGAGTGCCTCCGGGTCGGTGGTGTGCACCGCCCGCACCGTGTCCCGGAAGCCGGGGGCGTGCTCCTCGATGCGACCGAGGATGTGGTCGGTGTAGTCGCGGCGAGCACCGTTGGGGACATGGGCGTACGCCCACACGGTGTGCAGGCCGGCGGGGGCGCGGGTCGGGTCGAACTGGGACGCCTGGGCGACGAGGATGAACGGGCGCTCCGGATGGCGACCGTGGAAGCTGTCGGTCTCAGCCTCGTTCACCGCTTCGAGCGTGCCGTCGAGAT
>CAZCRP010000345.1:0-3038 GCA_964501055.1 uncultured Acidimicrobiaceae bacterium | reverse complement strand
GGGATAGTCGTCCCGGGGGAGATGCTCGAGGAAGTCGCGGGCCATCCCTGCCAACTCTTCTCCCGCATACGGGAAGCTGAGCTGTTGCAGCGTGGAACCGAGGATCTGGCTCTCCAGGATGTGATAAGCGTGGAAGGTCGCCTCTTCACTGAGCGCACCGTTGCCGAGGGCTCGGAGCAGGAAGTCGCCCCACCTCAGCCGGGCTGGCCCCTCGCTTTGCCGCGACAGCCACATGGCGGGGGCCCAGGGGTGACGGACGAGAACATCGCGGGTGGAGATCGCAGCGGTGCGCACCGTTTCTTTCCAGTCGGGGAGCTCGGTCAGAGTGACCTCGGCCACGACCTGGTCGATCATCCCATCGAGGATGGCGTCTTTGTCCGCCACGTGTCGGTAGAGCGACATGGCCGTCACCTCGAAGCGAGAGGCGATAGCGCGCATGCTCACCTTGTCGATCCCGCCTTGATCAGCAATCTCGATGGCTGTCCGGAGAATCCTCTCTCGACTCAGATGTTGGTCTTCCGTCATCCGATTCCCTATTGACAGGTATACAGCGTATAGCGTATCGTCCGGGACATGTTTACAGCGTATACCGGGTCGGGCCCGTGAGGGCGGCAACCCGAAGCCGGTTCGGCGCACCGCAGGTCGTGTCGGTAACCACGGTGGAAAAGCCCGAGCTGGCGGCGGACGGGATCTTGGTCCGGGTACGAGCTGCCTCACTGAACAAGGCCGACTGGTATGCGCTCACCGGGACTCCTTGGGTGGCGCGCATGGAGATGGGGATTCGCTCACCGAAGACGTCTCTGCTCGGCGGGGACTATGCCGGGACCGTCGAGGAGGTGGGGCCGGATGCGACCGGCTTTGCCCCTGGGGACGAGGTCTTCGGGGGAAAGTCGGGCGCCATTGCCGAGTATCTGGTGACACGACAGTCGATCGCCCCCAAACCGCCCAGTCTGAGCTTCGAGGAGGCAGCCTCGATCCCCACTGCAGGGGTGACTGCCCTTCAGGCGCTGCGAGACCACGGCAGGCTGGAGCCCGGCCAGCACGTGCTCATCAACGGCGCTTCCGGTGGGGTGGGCACTTTTGCCGTCCAGATCGCCAAGGCGATGGACGCCGAGGTGACCGCGGTGTGCAGCACAGCCAACGTTGACCTGGCCCGCTCTCTTGGCGCCGACCACGTGATCGACTACACCGCCGAAGACTTCACCCGCACCGCCTCGAGGTGCGACCTCGCCGTCGACGTCTCCGGGGGCCGCCCCTATACAGATATGAAGCGCATCCTGAATCCGAAGGCCACGGTGGTTGTGGTAGGTGGACCCAGCAGCTCACGTCTCCTCGGGCCGCTCGGGCATATCGCCAGGATCCGACTCGGCACCTTGCTGGATGACAGGCGATCGGTGTTCTTCATCGCCAAGTTCAACCGCCCCGACTTCGATCAACTCTCCGAGATGATCGAAGCGGGAAGCCTCCGACCGGTCATCGACCGGGTCTACCCGATCGACGAGATCGTCGACGCTCTCACCTACCTCGGCCAAGGCCACGCCCGAGGCAAGGTGGCGATCACCATCTGACAGCTCACCTCCAGTGGCCCCGGGTTTGGCTCCAGATGGAGGGCATCGAGGTAGTCGAAGTCCAGAGCAGCTCCGGAGCTCCGAACGGGTATCCAGCCTGGCGACCTCCTCGTCTCAGGCGGAGGCAAGCGCCGCTGCCTGCGTTCACGGCGCGTCTGCCGGGTTGGACAACGGGTTGTCGCATGTCGACAGAGCCACCCGAGCGCGGTGGCCGACACCATGGCCTATTCGTCGTCTACTGTCCCCACGAGTACGCATCTGGCTGCCTCGAGCTAGTCCGACAGAGTGATGCTTTTCCCGTTCAACGTGCGGTTGCGGTCTCCTCGACCGGGAAGCACTCGGGAAGGCCCGATGAGGGGATACGTCTAGGTGGTCTGGTGAAGAAGGCACCCAGATAGACGCCTGCCAACACCACCACGCTGCCGATTACGAAGCTGGGGGAGATCCGCTCTTCGAAGACGATAGCGGCGACGACCACGGTGACTAGCGGCATGAGAAGGGTCACATAGGACACTGCCGACGCTGTCCAGCGCTGCAGTGTGAACAGGTACAGGGCAAACATCACCACCGAGCCAAAGACCACCAGGTAGCCGGTGGCGAGCCAGGTGTCGGTGGTCTCCGGCAGGGTCAGAGGCTCTTGGGCCGCCACGGCCAGGATGAGCAGCACCATCGCGCCGGTGAGCATCGCCACCGCGTTGGTGGCGAACGGGTCACTCTCGGGAATCGACTTGGCAACCACCCCCGACTCGGCGATTGCAACCGTACCCAGCAGGACGAGCAGCATGGAGCCGATGGGCACATCAGCTTGCACTTGATCGATGAAGACGATGGCTACCCCGACGACGGCGACGAGAGCCCCGAGCAGACCCTGGATCCGAAAACTCTCCTGCCGGTGAACGAGCGCCAACCCGAAGGTGAAGAGCGGAGTGAGTGCAACCAACACCATCACCGTGCCGGCCGGCACGTGCTGGATGCCGGTGTAGAGCAGCCCGTAGCTGGCGGCAAACCCGAGCAGGCCGTAGAGGACGCCGCCGCCGAGTGTCTTCCCCCGGCCGAAACTCCTTGACGTGACGAGGACGATGAAGACCAGCAGCACTCCGGCGGCAGCGAAGCGGAGGCCCGCCCCCCACAACGGCGCCAGCTCCTGCACGGTCTGCTTGACCGCGACCGCGTTAGTCCCTCCCAAGAAGACTGTTACCACGAATGAAGCGATGGCGACCCCAGGGGGTCCGGCCCGTTTCTCAGAGTCGGTCACCGCGGTCGACTCTATCAAACCGGCGCGATCGAGATGATCGAACTCAGCCGCCGATGTTCCAAGAAATCCTCGGTTTTTTTGACACTCGTTTGACACGGCCAGCCCGACCGTCCAAGTCACCAACAACCACAGGCCTCTCGGCCGCCACCGCACCTGTTTCGTTGCTACCAGTACTCTTCGTAGTGCACGTTGCCGGGCCGGCCCCTCCTGTCGAG
>CAZCRP010000344.1:0-3050 GCA_964501055.1 uncultured Acidimicrobiaceae bacterium | reverse complement strand
GCCGCCACCGGGTCATCGCCTATGACAACCGGGGAGTCGGCGGCTCCGATGTCCCCCCGGGGCCGTACACGGCCCGCGGCATGGTGGCCGACGCCCTGGCGGTGCTCGACGCCGCCGCCGTGGAGGTCGCGCACGTCATCGGGACGAGCCTGGGCGGGATGGTGGCCCAGGAGTTGGCCGCCGCCCACCCGGAGCGAGTCGCGCGCCTCGTCCTCCTCTCCACCACCCCAGGGGGCCACGAAGCCTTCCCGATGCCCCAGGCGACGATCGATCTGCTGGCAGCGGCGGGGACGATGGATCCACACGAGGCGCTGCGCCGCTTCGTGGAGAACGCGCTCGGTGCCGAACCCGATCCCGCCATCGTCGACCGCATCCTCCATCACCGGCTGTCTGATCCGCAGAGCCCCGCGGGGTGGCAGGCGCAGGCGGCCGCCGGGACTACCTTCGATCCTGGGAGCCTCGACATCCGGTCACCGACGCTCGTGATCCACGGCACCGAGGACCGGGTGGTCGACTGGCGCAACGCCGGCCTGCTCGGCGCACGGATCTCCGGAGCGCGGGTGGAGACGATGGAGGGTGGTCATCTCATGTTCTGGGAGGATCCCACCCACGTGGCGAACCTCATCCTGGCGTTTCTGGACCCCGCATGACCGGCGATCTGACTATCGGCCGCTGGATCGCCGATCGCGCCGCGCTCACACCGGCGCGTGTCGCGATCGAGTTCCAGGGTGCGCCGGTCTCCTACGCCGAGGTGGCGGAGCGTTCCGATGCGCTGGCGGCCGAGTTCGTGGCCGGCGGAATGGTCCGCGGGGACCGGGTGGCCGTGCTGGCGGAGAACCGGCCCGAGTACGTGGACGTCCTCTTCGCGTGCGCCAAGGCGGGGCTCATCATGGTTCCGCTCAACTGGCGGCTGACCGCTCCGGAACTTGCGCACCAGATCGACGACGCGGAGGTCGGCCTGCTGATCGTCGACGATCCCCGTCGCGACCAGGCCCAGCACGCGGTGGCGGTGGCGAGTGGCACTCCTCCGCTGCGAATGCTGCGGAAAGGCGCCGCCTCCGCGCCCGCCCCCGAGGTGGCGGTGGCCGACGACGATCCGCTCTTCCTCATCTACACGTCCGGAACCACGGGGAAGCCGAAGGGTGCGCTCCTGACCCACGCCAACACCTTCTGGACGAACATCGCCATCGACCGCGTGATGGACGTCACCACCTTCGACGTCGTCCTGCAGGTGCTGCCGCAGTTCCACATCGGAGGCTGGAACGTGCAGCCGCTGCTGGCCTGGTGGAAAGGCGCCACGGTCGTGCTGGAGCCGGCCTTCGATCCTGCCCGCGCGCTGGCGCTGATCGGCGAGCGGAAGGTCACGACGATGATGGGCGTTCCCGCCACCTACCTGTTCATGGCCGAGTCGCCTGGGTTCGAGACCGCCGATCTCTCCTCATTGCGAACCGCCGTCGTCGGTGGCGCCCCCATGCCCGAGTCTCTCATCGCCCGCTGGCACGCGCGCGATGTGCAGCTGATCCAGGGTTACGGCCTGACCGAAGCCTCTCCGAACGTCCTCGGGCTACCCCCCGAAGACGTGGCCAGGAAGGTCGGTTATGCCGGCCGGCCGTATCCGCACGTGGAGGTGGGGTTGCGGGACACAGAAGACGGATCGGAGATCGACGGGCCGGGGGTGGGCGAGCTGGTGGTCAGGGGGCCGTCGGTGTTCGCCGGGTACTGGCGCAATCCGGACGCCACCGCCGAGACCCTGGTCGACGGCTGGTTGCGGACCGGGGATGTGGCCGAGCGCGATGGCGAGGGCTACTACCGGATCCGCGATCGCGTGAAGGACATGTACATCTCGGGGGGCGAGAACGTGTATCCCGCCGAGGTCGAATCGGTGCTGGCCGATCACCCCGGAGTGGTTGAAGCGGCGGTGGTCGGAGTGGCGGACGAGCGGTGGGGAGAGGTCGGTGCGGCGTTCGTCGTCCGTCGCCCACACCACGACCCGTCGACCGAAGACCTGATCAGTTGGTGCAGTGAACGGCTCGCCGTCTTCAAGGTCCCCCGCCGGGTGATCTTCGTCGACGACCTGCCGCGCTCCGCCATGAACAAGGTGCTGAAGCGGGAGCTGGCGGCCACGGTGTCCGGGGACGGGTCATGAGCGCCGTCGTCGAGCCCACTCCCGCCCCGCTGGCGGCTGACGGATCCCGGCTGACGGCCAGGGGAGCCGCCACCCGCGCCCGCCTGCTGCAGGCCGCCGAGGAGGTGTTCGCCGAGCACGGCTGGGAGCAGGCTTCGATCGTCAAGATCACCGAGCGGGCCGCGGTGGCGCAGGGGACGTTCTATCGCTACTGGGAGTCGAAACAGGCGATCTTCGACGATCTCGTGGACGACCTCAACCGGCGGGTGCGACGGGCGATGGCCGAGGGCGCTGCCCGGGGCGTGAACCGTGCCGAGGCCGAGCGGTACGGATTCGAGGGATTCTTCCGTTTCACCGCCGAGCATCCGGCGCTCTATCGGGTCATCCGCCAGGCCGAGTTCGCCTCGCCGGAGGCGTTGCGCCGCCATTACGAGAAGATCGCGGCGGGCTACGTCGTGGCGCTCGAGGGAGCGATGGAGCGGGGCGAGGTGGTGGCCGCCGATCCGGAGCTGATCGCCTACGCGCTGATGGGAATCGGGGAGCTGGTCGGGATGCGGTGGATCCTGTGGGCGGAGACCACCGCGGTGCCGGCGGACCTGATCGACCAGCTGATGGAGTTCATCCAACGGGGTCTGGGGATCGGGCGTTGAGGACCGTCGGCCTGACGGGCCTCGCCTCGTACCTCCCGGCGCGATGGCTCACCGCGGAGGAATTGGCGATCTGCTCGGGGATCCCCGAGGAGGTACTGGTGGATCGGTTCGGTCTACGGGGGAAGCACGTGGCCGCCACCGACGAGCACCCATCGGACATGGCGGTCGCGGCCGCCGCCTGCCTGCTGGAGGAGCACGACGTCGATCCGGCGACGCTGGACGCGGTCGTGTACTTCGGGTCCACATGGAAGGACCACCCGGTGTGGCAGGTGGCG
>CAZCRP010000343.1:0-3079 GCA_964501055.1 uncultured Acidimicrobiaceae bacterium | reverse complement strand
CGTCCACCAGCGATGCCGGTCGGGTTCAGTCCGGCCGCCGTAAGCGCCTCGGTGGTCATCACGGTGGTGGTAGTCTTGCCGTGAGTGCCGGAGATCCCCACGGCACGAGCCCCTTCGATCAGCTCGGCGAGTGCCACTTTTCGCGGCACGATGGGGAGACCCAGCTCCCGAGCCCGCTCGAGCTCGCGGGGGCCGACCGCTTCGCGGCGGGGGCCGGGCGCTCCGGCACGGCAGTGCCACTCGTGTTCGCACCGCTGGAGACGGCTTCCACCGAGGAGGGTGGCGAGACGGCCGAGAGCCCCGATCGTGAGGCGCCGCCGGAGCGAGGGGACCCCAATCTGACGCCTCCCGCCTCCGGCCACGGGAGGCCGCTGCTCGTGGCGGTCACCGAACAGGAGGAGCCGTGGCGCGAGCACGTGGAGTCCCGCCTGCGGGATCTCGGCTTCGTGACGTACACGATGCGACTGTCGGGCCGTATCGAGGCCGACGTCGCCTCGCTCAGCAGGGCCGTCAGCACGCTGATGGCCAGCCCGGTGGTGCTCGGCGACTCGGTCGGCTTGGTCGCCATGGGCGCGGCGGCACCCGCTGCGCTCCATTTCTCCACGATGGACGGACGGGTCAGTTCGGTCGTGGAGTTCTCGGGGACGGGACCCGAGTCGCAACCGAGCTTCCGCCTCGCGGGAGCCGCGTATCTCGGACACCATGGGTCGGCCGACGATGGCGAGAGCGCCATCTCTCCGCAACGAATGGAGGCATTGCTGCGGGACCTCGGGCTGGATGCCACGTTCCACAGCTATCGGGGCGTCCCCGCCGACTTCTTCGTACCCGGGACGCCCGGCCATCACCCGGCGTTCACCGACGTTGCCTGGCAGCGGACGAAGCTCTTTCTCGATCGTACGATCTGATCGATTCGAGCCTGGGCGCATTACTCTGACGTGATGGACAGAGTGATCTGGGAGCAGCACCCGGTCCTGCGGGATCCGGCTGCGATCATCGCTTTCGAAGGCTGGGGGGATGCCGGCGAGAGTTCCTCGGGCGCCGCCCGGCACCTCATCGAGGCCGCCGACGCCGAGCGCATCGCCACGATCGACGCCGATGACTTCTTCGACTTCCAGGTGCGCCGCCCCGTCATCCTCCTCGACGATGACGGGAGCCGGGAGATCGCCTGGCCCGAGACGGAGATCTGGCAGGTGGGGACCCCGTGGGCGACGCGGGATCTGGTCATCGTCACCGGACCCGAGCCGCATGCCCGTTGGAAGATGTTCAGCACAGACCTCATCGGGGTGCTGCGGACGCTCGGGGTGAGGAGGGCGGTGACGATGGGGGCGTTCGTCGGTCAGGTCCCGCATACGCTCCCGGTACCACTCGTCGGCTCGGGTGTCGACAGCCACACGCTGCAGCAGCACGCCTTGTTCGCGTCCGACTACGAGGGACCTACCGGCATCATCGGAGTGCTCAACGCGGCACTCTCGGGGGCGGGAATCGAAACCCTCAGTGTGTGGGCGGCGGTCCCGCACTATCTCTCCCAACAGGAGTACCCGCCGGGGACGCTGGCGCTGGTCGAGAAAGCGCTGGAGATCGTCGGATTCGAGGTCGACACCACCGAGCTGACGATGGCGGTCAGCGACTTCCGCCACCAGGTGGAGGAGGCGATGGACGACTCCGAGATCCGGGAGTACGTCGAGGAGTTGGAGACCCAGACCCTGGCCGGCGAGGTGGACGAGGATCCCGTCGACCGGCTGGTCGAGGAGATCGAGGACTTCTTGCGGGATTCCTGACGGGCGTCGCCGGCGTCAGGCCGCCAGGTGTTCGGAAATGACGTCCGCCACCGGGACCTGGACGATGCGCCCCGCCAGGTCGTAAGGAGCGGTCAACAGCAGCACGATGGTTGCCGGACTGCGGGAGGACACGTGGCCGGTGTACACCCGTTCTCCATCCTCGGTACGGACGACGAGCGTTTGTGTCATGTCATCTCCTATCGGCATGCCGGCCGCGTTTCTGGAGTCCAAGCGGACGATGGCGGTCAGGTGAACGAGCGCAATCGGAGCGAGTTGAGGACGACCGACACCGACGAGAACGCCATGGCTCCGGCCGCGATCATCGGGTCCAGCAGGCCGACGGCCGCCACGGGTATGGCAGCGACGTTGTAGAGAAACGCCCAGAAGAGGTTGCCGCGGATCGTCCCGAAGGTGCGTCGCGCCAACCGCACCGCGGTCGGGGTCATGGCGGGGTCGCCGTTCATGAGCACGACATCGCCTGCGTCGATCGCCACCCCGGTACCGGTGCCGATGGCGAGACCGAGGTCGGCGGTCGTCAGGGCGGGGGCGTCGTTGATCCCGTCGCCGACGAACGCGACGGTCAGCCCTTCGTGTTGGAGTGCGGTGACCACCGCTGCCTTGTCCCCTGGAAGGACCTCCGCCTCCACCCGCTCGATCCCGACTTCCGCCGCCACCGCCTCGGCTGTGCGCCGGTTGTCGCCGGTGACGAGCACGGTCGACAGGCCCATCCGGTGGAGGGCGGTGACGGCCGCACCCGCCGTGTCCCGGATCGTGTCGGCCACGCCGATCACGCCCCGCGCCTCGCCCGACCACCCGGCGAGGAAGGCGGTCATGCCGGCGCGCTCCAGCGCCTCGAGTCGGTCGGTCCACACCGCGGCGACGTGGAAGCCGTGATCTGCGAGAAGCTTCGCTTTCCCGACCACCACCAGGTCGCCGTCCACCGTGCCGATGGCACCCATCCCGGCGATGGCTTCGGCGTCCGCGACTTCGACCAGTTCGATGTCGCGTTGTTCGACCCCGAGGGCGACCGCCTTTCCGATCGGATGGCCGGAGGCCGCCTCCACGGAGCCAACCCGACGGAGAAAGTCGGTCTCGTCGTCCAACGCCTCGACCGCAGCCAGCGTCATCACCCCGGTGGTGAGGGTTCCGGTCTTGTCGAACGCCACGACGTCCACGGCCCGTGACCGTTCGAACACGTCCGCCCCTTTGAACAGCACGCCCAGTTCTGCTCCGCGGGCCGATCCCACCAGGATGGCGGTCGGGGTGGCGAGCCCGAGCGCGCACGGACAGGCGATGATCAG
>CAZCRP010000342.1:0-3092 GCA_964501055.1 uncultured Acidimicrobiaceae bacterium | reverse complement strand
ATCGCCGCCGAGCCGCCTCACGGCAGTGATCTCCACGTCGACGGCCGCGCCGAGGGTGGCGAACAGCTTGTCGAACGCACCCCGCCCGGTTCCCCCGGCCACCTTGGCCCCGATGTACTGGACACCCCGGTCGATGAGACCGAGCTCCCACAGCCCGGCGGCCACTCCCGCTCCTCCCTCTACCAGGATCGCCAGCAGACCCCGCTCCCCCAGCGCCTGCAAGCCGGCTCGGAGGTCGACGACCCCGCCCACCCCGACCCTGATCACGTCGGCGCCCTCCATACTGGTCTCTTCGGAGGCGAGGACGATCGGGGTGCGCTCCCACATCTGCAGCGCGGCGGGAAGCGGTCGGGTCCCGGCCACGATCACGGGTACCGGCTGGTGTCCCTCGTATCCGCTGAGCCTGACGTCGAGCCGGGGATCGTCGGCCCGGGCCGTCCCCGCCCCGACCAGCACTGCGTCGTGCTCCGCCCGCAGACGATGGGCGTCCTCCCTCGCCTCGTGGCCCGTGATCCAGCGGGACGTTCCGTCGGCCGCCGCGATCTGCCCGTCGAGCGTGAGCGCGAGCTTGAGCGTGACCAGCGGCATCCCCGTCCGGTGATGATGGAAGTATCCGGGGTCGGCCGCCTCGACCTCGTCGGCCACCACGCCCACGACCACGTCGATGCCTGCCGCCCGCAGCGCTTCGATTCCCCGGCCGGACACGCGCGCGTCGGGATCCACTGCCCCCACCACGACGGATCGGACGCCCGAGGCGATCACGGCCTCCACGCAGGGCGGCGTGCGGCCGGTGTGCACACACGGTTCGAGGGTCACGACCAGCACCGAGCCCTCGGCCACGGCCCCCACGTCCTCCAGCAGACCGCGCTCGGCGTGGACGTGACCGGGGCCCGCATGACCGTGCTCGGCCACGATCGTTCCGTCGGCCGACACGAGCACGGCTCCCACCCTCGGATTCGGGTGCGGGGCGTGACGGGCGCCGACCTCGATGGCGTGGCGCATCATCCGCTCGAGCGCGGGGGACGTCACGAGGTGCGGCGATCGATCCGGTAGGCGGATCCGGCCTGCTTCTTGGCGAACTCCTTCATCTCCACCGCCACCGCCGACGCCTCCCACTGGGTGGCGATCGGGCGGGAGCGGTTGGTGACGACACCCATGGACATGGCAACGACGGGGAACGCGTACCGCTCACCTCGCCGGTCCGTCACCTCGATGTAGCCCTTGAGCGCGTCGGCGGTGTCGTAGTAGTCGAGGATCCCGTCGTCGAAACGGTCGATGACCGACTTGCAGAAGCCCTCCGCGACGTCGGCGTCGGTGATGGCGACGAAGTCGTCTCCCCCGATGTGGCCGACGAAACCCTCCTCGTCGCCGACATCCACCAGTGCCTGCCGCAGGACGTCGGCGGAGAACTGGATCACCTGGTCGCCCCGCATGAACCCGTAGTGGTCGTTGAACGCCTTGAAGTTGTCGAGATCGCAGTAGACGAGCGCAAAGGGCCGATCGCGGGCGATGCGCTGCTCGATCTCGGCCCCGATCGTGAAATTGCCGGGGAGCCCGGTGAGCGGGGAGGTGTCGCGGGCCGTCTTGGTGCGGCGCAAGACCGCTTTCACCCTGGCGATGAGCTCGACGACGTCGAACGGCTTGGTGACGTAGTCGTCGGCTCCCAGCTCGAGGCCGTTGACGCGATCCTCCGTGAGCCCGCGCGCCGTCAGGAGCAGGATGGAGGTCGAGGCGAGCGCCGGCTGGGCACGCATCTTCCGCAACGCGGTCAGCCCATCCATGCGCGGCATCATGATGTCGAGCAGGACGATGTCAGGAGGGTTGGCCGCCGCGCGGTCGAGCGCTTCCTGCCCATCGCCGGCCGTGTCGACCTCGAAGCCTTCCAGCTCGAGATTGATCCGCACGACGCGGACGATGTCGTCATCGTCGTCGACGACCAGCACGCGCTCTGTCATACCCCGTCCTCGATCACCTTGCGTATCCGTTCGATGGCTGCGACGCGATCCTCCTGCCCGAACACTGCCGTGCCGGCGACGAACACGTTCGCCCCCGCCTCGCGGGCCGATCGAGCGGTCGCGGTCGAAATGCCACCGTCGATCTGGATATCGGCACGCAGACCATGCGAGTCAACATGTTTCCTGGCGGCCTCCACCTTGGAGAGGACCTCGGGAATGAACGACTGGCCGCCGAACCCGGGATGGACCGACATGACGAGGATCATGTCGCACAGCTCGACGTACGGTTCCATCGCCTCCCACGGGGTCGGAGGTGAGACGACGACCCCGAAGCCGAGCCCGAGGGAGGCCGCCTCCTTGGCGGCCCCGCGTGGATCCGGGACCGCCTCGAGGTGGATCGTGACGAGGTCGGCGCCCGCCACGGCCAGCTCGGGAAGGAATTCGGTGGGGTTCGTCGTCATCAGGTGACAGTCGAACGGCAGGGCCGAATGCGGCCGCAGCGAGCCGATCACCGGGATGCCAAATGTGAGGTTGGGCACGAAGTGGCCGTCCATCACGTCCAGGTGGAGGAGGTCTGCCGCCGATCCGAGTGATGCCACCTCCTGGGCAAGGCGGCTGAAGTCCGCCGCCAGCAACGACGGTGCGATCTTGATCTCCACGGCCGCGCGGAGTGTACCGAGCGGTCCCCCCGAGCCGGAGGACCGTTCACCCCTCGAACACGGCCACGAACATGCCGTCGGTGGGTCCCAGATGGGGAGCCATCAGCCACCCGTCCCCGAAGGGACGACCCGGGAGCCCGGTGGGAGGCACCCCACCCAGTCCCGCCACGACGTCGATGGTCTCCGCGGGTGTGAACGTGCACACCGAGTAGACGACTCTTCCCCCTGGCCGCACCAGGCGCAACGCCTGTTCCAGCATCGCCCGCTGGGTCACGGCCAGTACCGCCATCCGCTCGGGAGTGATCCGCTCGCGCACCTCTGGCCGCCGCCGCAGCGTGCCCAGCCCGGTGCAGGGGGCGTCGACCAGCACGACGTCGAAGATCGACTCGGGAAACGGTGGACGGGCGCCGTCGGCCACGACCCACCGCGCGCGCGGGTGGCGGCGTGCGGCGTCTCGCACCCGGCGAGGGTGACGATC
>CAZCRP010000341.1:0-3137 GCA_964501055.1 uncultured Acidimicrobiaceae bacterium | reverse complement strand
GCGCCAGGGCGGCGGGACGGCCCCACGCCGCCGCCACTGCGCCGGAGGCGAACAGCGGCCTGGTGGTGTCACAACCGGCGAGGAACACGCGGCGGATCACGCGCTCGACGCTAGCGGCGAACCACACCAGGGCAGCGGCGGGGCGAGCGCTAGATTCCGGATATGGGCGTGCCCGACTTCACCCTCACCGACCAGGCAGGCGAGGACTGGACTCTGTCCGCCCATCGTGACACGGCAGTCCTCATCGTGTTCCTGCGGGGCGATTGGTGAGGCTACTGCAACGGCCAGCTGGTCAGCCTGGCAGCCCGCTACGACGAGTTCCTGGCGCGGGGAGTACGACTGGTCGCCATCGACATCGACAGCCCCGGTCAGCACGCGGCGATGATCGAGAAGCTCGACCTCCCGTTTCCGTATCTGTCCGACCCTGACCGGTCGCAGGCGATCGCCCGCTACGACGTGGTGGATCCCAACGATGCCCGCGGACTGGCACGACCGGCGATGGTCCTGGTGGACACCACCGGGGAGCAGCAGTTCCGGTTCGTGTCTCGGGACTTCGCCGACCGCTACCCCGAGGACGGGGTGCTGGAGGTCGCCGCCGGCCTCGGGCTGCCGCCCGCGACCGCCGAGCCGATGGAGGGCGGCCGTCCCGGGCCGGGGCCACATGCCATGCCGTTCGAAGGTCTGTGGTTCTACCTGCGGGGAGCGCGGTATGCGGCGCTCGCCATGGGGCTGCGCCACAAGGACCTGGGCGAGTCCATCAAGGAGGACTCCAAGGCGTACGTGGCGACGATGGACCGCATGCTCGACCACATCAAGGAGTACACGAAGCGGCGGGCCGCCACCCGGGCCTGACTGACCCGGTCAGTCCCGCCAGCTCATCAAGCGGGTTCCGTACATCTCGCCGAGCGGATCGGCGATCAGCTCGACCCTCGCTCCGTCCGGGTCCCGGAAGTACATCGACACTTCGCTGTGGATGGCGTAGTCGACCCCCGCCTCGTCGAGCTTGTCGCGCAAGTGTCGCCAGCGATCCGGCTCGACCGAGATGGCGACATGGTGGAGGCCTCCCAGCACTTCGGCGTACGGCCCCAGCTCGAGACCGGGGAAGTCGAAGAAGGCCAGCGCGTTGCCGTGGCCGAGATCGAAGAAGAAGTGACTCGAACCGGGGTAGTCGCGGTTCTCGAAGATCTCGAGCAACGGGAACTCCAGCATCCCTTGGTAGAACTCGATCGTCCGCTCGACATCCGCCGACAAGAGGGCCACATGATGCACGCCTCGCGCCGAGGACTGCGGCCGTTCGTCCTCCGGACGGAGGTGGGCTTCGGTGAGACGGGCCCGTTCGGTGGCGATGGCTTCCAGGTCGATCTCGCCCATCGTCAGATCCGGAAGCAGCCGTTGAGGAAGCGGACCGCCAGGTCGACGTCACCGCGCACGGTGCCCCCATTGATGCGTCCGTAGGCGGTCAGCACCAGGGTGGCAGGGTCGAACTCGACATAGGCGGCCGGGAGCGACTCGATGTCGCCCGACTCGACGCCCACGCCTTCCGACGTGACGGATACGACATGGTACCCGGCGTTGCGTCCGTGACGCGATGCCGATCTGATATGTGTCGTCGGGGTGGTCGTGATCTTCGTGGGTCGCCTGCCACAGGATCATCGCCAGCGGTACGAGGAGGTCCGCGGAGTCACCATGCAGGACGTGGGCGCGTCCCGTCCCTTCCCGGATGTCCCAGCTGTGGACGCCGTAATCCACTAGTTGGAAGAGGGGGTAGAAGGCGGCGGGCAGCGGACCCATGTACTTGTGGGGCACCAGGAGCCCTGCCCACTCCTCGTCCGTCAGCTCGTCGACAGTCGATCGGAAGCGGGCCAGGTCGGCACCGAGCCGATCGACCAGTTCCTGCCGCGGCGTGCCGCGGAACGCCTGTGCGCCGCGATCGATGTGTTTGGCCATGTCGCGGACGCCGAGGTTCTCGGGTGGCTCGCCGGTGCCGCGGGCGGCATTGAAGGAGACGAAGTAGCCCTCGGTGGTGTCGACCAGGTGTCCGAAGACGTCCCGCACCTGCCAGTGACCGGCGCCGGTGGGGGCCGCCCAGATGTCGTCGGTGGCCAGCTCCATCATCCCTGCGGCCCCCGCTCCCACGCTGTCACCAGGTTGTCACGACTGGCGGCGTCCAAGAAGTTCCACTCGCTCACGCCTCGCTCCTCTCCGCGCCGGCCCGTTCGACACTATCCCAAGGAGTCCGGCCGCGCGGGTGCGTGTCGGAGCGGAGCGGTGTGGTACGCGAGGACGCGACAATGGTGCCGTCGAAAGGTGCAGGATGCCCGAGTCGGTCACTGCGATCGTCGAGATCCCGATGGGGAGCCGCAACAAGTACGAGGTCGATCACACCACCGGCGAGATCTGGCTCGACCGGACCCTCTTCACCTCCACTCACTATCCGGCCGACTACGGGTTCATCCCCGACACTCTGGCCGAGGACGGCGATCCGCTCGATGTCCTCGTGCTGGGAGCAGTGCCGACCTTCCCCGGATGTCGCATCAGGGTGCGACCGATCGGCGTGTTCCTGATGGAGGACCAGGGCGACCCCGACCACAAGATCATCGGAGTCCCGGCCGGCGACCCCCGCTGGGAGGCGACGCGCGACATCGACGACCTCGACGTGCACTTTCGCCGTGAACTCGAGCATTTCTTCGCCGTGTACAAGGAACTGGAGGACAAGAAGACGGCGGTGCTGGGCTGGCGCGGTGTCGACGAGGCCGAGCTGATCATCGCCGCCGCCCGCTCTGCCCACCGCTGATTCGTACACTCGCAGGGCATGGCCGCGCCGCTGTTCCGACCCGCTCCCGGGCAGACCTACGACTCGCTGCGTGCCACCTTCCGATACGACATCCCGGATCGGTTCAACCTCGGGGTCGCCTGCAGCGATGTCCACGAACCAGGGTCGGTGGCGCTGGTGTCGGTCGACGGGTCGGTGCGGACCACCACCTTCGGCGAGTTGTCCGCCACGACCTCGCGGTTCGCCGGCGGTCTGGCCGGCCAGGGGGTGCAGCGGGGCGACCGGGTCGCCGTCGTCGTCCCCCAGTCGCTCGAGACGGGCCTGGCGCACCTGGCGATCTGGAAGGCGGGCGCGGTCTCGCTGC
>CAZCRP010000340.1:0-3142 GCA_964501055.1 uncultured Acidimicrobiaceae bacterium | reverse complement strand
TGCTCCACGGTGTCGATCTTTCTGCTCGACGCCGAGCAGGGGTTCCGGGATCGCCCAGCCGGCGAGGCTCTCCCGCCACCGCGCGACGGCGCTCACCGCAGGCCGGCGAAGAGATCGTCCTCGAGGTCCGGCGCCGCCACCCGGGAAAACACGCGGACGAACGACTCCCGGCCGAACGTCTCGGCTTTGTCCTCGTGGGGGACCGTCAGCCACGGCCAGTCGTCTGGGATCTGGCTGCGGTGGGCCCGCAACGCCTTCTCCTTGACGTCGACCCTGTCGGAGACGTCGACCCAACAGGTGATGTACTCGTCGGGGGTGCCCCGATGCTCGGCACCTGCCAGCTCCTCGGCCGTGATCTCCCCTGCTTCGAAGCGCCGCTGCATCATCCGGATCACGCGGCTACGCGGCCAGGTGGTCCAGTACAGCTTCTTCGGTTCCCACGGCTCCTCGCCTCCTTCGAGCGGGAATCGACTGAGGTCGATGCAGCCGGTGTACGCCGCCAGTCCGACCCGATGGACGTTGATGTGGTCGGGGTGGCCGTACCCTCCGAAAGGGTCGTAGATGACTAGCACGTCGGGCTGATGGCGCCGTATCTCCCGTACGAGACGTCCGGTCGCGTCCATGAAGTCGGCTTGCCAGAAGGCGTCCGGATGCCGGTTGGAATCTTCTCCCATCATTCCCGAATCCCGGTATCCCAGAAACACGTGGTGATCGACGCCGAGCACGTCGAGCGAGGCCCGCAGCTCCTCGGCCCGCAGTTCGGCGAGGCGCGGCTTGATCGAATCTGGATCCTCGTAGTTGTGGACCTCGCCCTCGGCCCCGTCGGTGGCGGTCACCACCACGACATGTTCCCCCGCCTGGGCTGCCTTGCTGAGCACACCGCCCGTTTGGATCACTTCGTCATCTGGATGGGCGTGGAACGCCATGAGACCCGACATGGCGCGGACGTTAGTGCTGGCAGTCGGACACGCCAGCCGGTCTCACGTCGCGAACCGACCACCCGATCGCCAATACGAGCCGTCTGCCCGCGTCATGAGACCTTCGTCGACGAGATAGCGGCGCAGGGAGGCGTAGTCGGGGTGGAAAAGCTGGAGTCTGCGGCTGACTTCGGTCTCGTCGTAACGGAGACCGGGTTCGAACACCTGGACGATGCGTTCGAGGACGACCAGGCGCTTGCCACGGGTCGCGGGGATCTCCCGCAGCCGATCCCGTTCGAAGAAGCGGGCGAGGATCGCCTGCTCCGCGGACGTCCACACGCCGTCGAACACCGCCGCATCGGCCGGAGCCGATCCGGGAAGCTGCCCGGCGATCGCACGGAGGGCATCGGAATCCAACCGGGAGGCGGCATCGATCAGCCCCGCCGTCCGCAGCCGGCCCAGCGCCCGCTCGACCCGATGAACAGGAACGCCGAGTTGCGTGGCGACAGCTTCGACGTCGACCGGCCCGAGCGCCGCCGCCCCCAGCACCGCGAGGCGGGTCGGATCGAGGGCCAGCCGGAGGAACTCGGTTGGGTCACTCATCGCTCGAGGGCTTCCACTCCGTTCATCCATCTTCTCATCGCTCGTCACGCGCTCGTCACATCTCCGCCAGACGACTGCGGTCAGCCGACGATCATTGAAACCCACTGATCGGAAGGCTGGCAACACAGATCCTCCTCGCGGGGATCGGGTTCGGGGGCGGTGTCTGCGGGCTCCGTCCCCGACTCACGTCGGTAGGCTCGCCTCCCGCATGCCCTCCGAGAGCTTTCGCGCCACCGCCACCGCTACCGCCTCCCCCGCCGATGCCTGGGCCGCCCTCCAGCGGCCGGAGACGTGGGAGGGAATCGCCGGGGTGGATCACGTCTCGCACCCCGTGCACGACGCCAACGGCCGCCTCACCGGCTTCACCTTCGCCGCCACCGTCGCTGGAATGCAATACCCGGGCGAGTCGACGGTGACGGTCGCCGAGCCACCCGGTCACATGCGGGTGGAGCTCACGACCAGCGAACTTGCAGCCACCATCGACGTGCGGCTGCGACAGGCGGACTCGAGCAGCCACGTGCGCGTCGACCTCTCGATCCATTCGCGTTCGTTCCTCGCCGGGATGTTCTTCTCGTCGATCGCAGCTGCGATCGGACGTGGCCTCCCGCGGGCGGCCGAGGAGTTCGCGCAGCGACTGTCGGCGCCGGTTTGAGGCGGAAGGTTCGGGAGCCCGGTTACTCGGCGCCTGCCTGGAGGCTCTGGGCGAGATCGGCGGCGTCTTCCTTGGAGCCGGTCGATATCTGTGCCCGGTCGGTCAGGAGCGTCACCTGGTTGTTGAGCACCTGGAGGAAGCCACCGTGGACGCCGATCGTCGTCTTCGACGAACCGTGCTCGACGATGACGGCGCCGGTCGTGAGAGCGGCCAGCAACGGCTCGTGGTCAGCGAGGATGCCGATCTCCCCTTCGGTCGTCCGCGCAACCACGAACTCGGCCTCCCCGGACCACACCGTCGCCTCCGGCGACACCACGTCGAGCTGAAACGGCTTGGCCATCAGGCGGCGGTGCCTTCCTTGGTGAGTTCGTCCGCTCTGCGCTTCACGTCGTCGGCCCCACCGACCATGTAGAAGGCCTGTTCCGGATACTCGTCCATCTCCCCCTTGGTGATCGCCTTGAACGAGGCGATGGTCTCCTCCAGCGGGGTGTAGATGCCGGCCTGACCCGTGAACTGCTCTGCCACGAACATCGGCTGGGCCAGGAAGCGCTGGATGCGACGGGCCCGACCGACGACCAGCTTGTCCTCTTCGGAGAGCTCGTCGATGCCCAGAATGGCGATGATGTCCTGCAGGTCCCGGTAGCGCTGGAGTATCCGCTGCACCTCCACGGTCACGCCGTAATGCTCCTCCCCGATGATCTGGGGGTCGAGGGCGCGGCTGGTCGAGTCGAGCGGGTCGACGGCGGGATAGATGCCGAGCGCCGTGAGTGGTCGCGACAACACCGTCGTGGCGTCGAGGTGGGCGAAGGCGGTGTGGGGCGCCGGGTCGGTGATGTCGTCCGCCGGCACGTAGATGGCCTGCAGGGAGGTGATCGACTTGCCTTTCAGCGAGGTGATCCGCTCCTGGAGCTGGCCCATCTCGTCGGACAGGGTCGGCTGATATCCCACCTCCGATGGCATCCGGCCGAGC
>CAZCRP010000339.1:0-3145 GCA_964501055.1 uncultured Acidimicrobiaceae bacterium | reverse complement strand
GTACGTCCACCGGAGGCCCTGGTGGCGGGCCACCAGCGCCTCACGGTGGCCGTGGATGGCGACGGTACGGGCGAGGTTGGCCGGAATCGTGTCGTCGAGCAGGGCAACGTCGGTCGGGCCGTGTTCGTGTGCCAGTTCCCCCATCGCCTGATCGTAGACCGGCCACCATCTCGATCATCCGGTATCCGGTCCTGACGATCCCCTGTCCACAGGCGAGGGCTCGTTGACCGACTGGCGGCTCACGCCGAGAAGGGTGGCGATCGATGCCTGCGACAAGGGGGGACCGTGCGGCTCATGAGCCTGGTGCAACGAAATCTCGGCAGCTTGGACCCGGAACGGGCGATCGCGTGGTCCCGTCACTTCGTGGGGTATTGGTGACTTGGATCGCGGAGACTTCCACGAGAAACGACACCGAGCCGCGCGGCAGATCGAATTCAGCGTCTCAGCAGGAGCTGCTCCTCGCGTCGTATGTCTTCTTCGGTAAAGGGCCGGCGGCCATAGGCATCCCAGCCGTGAAACGCCAGCCCGATCCCCCAACCGAACAATGCGAGCAGCGGCCACGGGAACCAAGCGCCCATAGCGGCGAAGATGACTCCCCAGATCGCCCAGAGGAGAGCGTTCACGAGGAGATAGGCGAGCAGGTGGCCGCGGAAATCGCGCTTCTTCTGCAGTCGGCGCAATGCTTCGGTTCGCAGGTCGGTCTCTGGCTCTGAGACCGAGGTCATCAATTCGGACTGCATCATTGCCTCCTGTGCATCTGGTCGTTCTGCTCAGCCATGCCGTATGGCGACTGCAGGCCCTCTTTCGGTTTTGGAACGTCTGACATTTCGAGACTCATGGCTTCAGCTATCGCTCGCTCAGTGCCACGGGGATTCGGTGACTCCCGTCCGCAGGGGTTGATTCATCGTTCACCCACTCGCCCTCCGCCTGCTGCGAATGTCGTCTCCAGTACCGGTGGCCGAGCCACAACACCAACCCCATGGCGATGAGTACCTGCCCGAACCCGGCCATGGAGGCCCAAGGCAGGACGATGTCACCCGCCTCGAGGTTGTTGAACAGGCTGCCGAGCGGGGTGAGCAGCGGCCACAAGACCAGGATGTTCCTGGTCGCTCGGAAGGCCACTGCATAGACCACGCCGAGTCCGGCGAGGAAGACAATCTCCTCCGATCCCATCCCATAGCCGAAGTGGTAGAGCCCATACAGCGCCGCTGCCAACCCGACCCCGATTACGGGACCGAACGAAGCCTCCAGACGGCTCTGGATGAATCCACGGAAGAAGATCGACTCGAACACGCCGACGGTGAGCGACATCAGCAGCAGCGGCACCCAATCCACCGGCTGCGGGAGGTTGTACCCCCACAGGGTCAGGGCGAACTGCACCGCGGCGAACACCAGGCCCAAGGCGAGGGTGGGCCGCCATTCGTGGAGGCCGACACCAAGGGATCGGAGCGGCCGGTGACGGAAGCGAACGTTGTAGACGACCGGACCCGCCACGCCCAACAGCAGCAGTGCGGCAACCGCATAGCTGATGAACAACCCGACCATCGATTCGGTCGTGAACCACACGAATGCCAACCGGGTGGCAGCCACCACCGCCACGTACAAGACGACAACCGCGATCAGGTCGGGGGCGTCGAGACGCCACCAGAACAAGGCTGGTATCCGTTGGAATGCTCGCAAAAGCACCGCCGCCAGCAGCATCCCAGCCGAGACCACGATGGCGTACGTCACGCCCTCCAAGAGGTCCAAGAGGAGCAGGGCCACCACCACTCCGGCAGCAACGGGCAGAAATCTCGACCAGCCCTTCGCACTCATCGAGGACGAATCCGCGATCGACATGGCTTCCCCTTCCAAGGCGACGTCGCCACCATTCGTCCAAGAAGCCGTCGGGTGATAGAGGCGAACGTCACACAACTTCAGCCCGAGACACCTGCGTGTCGTTCGCCAAACGGCCACGGCTCCGCAACTCGCGACTGATCGTGCCCGAATCCTCCCCCATTCATCGGGGGACCTCACTCGGGGAGGGTTGCCGGCTCGAAGCTGGTTGCCCCGAAGTAGGTGACCACCACCGCACCCAGACCGGCGCCGAGGGCTCCGATGACGACGAGATCACCCACCAGCGGTATCAAGCCGACTAGTTCGACGAGCACGAAGAAGGCCGTCACTCCCAGTGCGGTGGCCCAGGCCTGACTGAGCCGGCTGAGCCGACGGCCCAGAAGATGGCCCCAGCCGATGACACCGTAGGCGACGGTGACCAATCCGATGATCCCGCCGATGACGGCAACCGGGATGAGGATGAGCGTGAAGGCCATGAACACGAAGACTGCGATGAAGGTCAGCGCGAGCAACGCTCCAATGGTGACGGTGACAACCGGGTGGTGGGCGATGGCGTCGGCGACATGGCCCAAAGCAGCCGACTTCTTCCGGGTGAGACGGGAGCCAACCAGCGCCAACAGCAGCACCAGAGCCACTGTTGGCAGGTATCTGGCGATCGGTCCCCGGTCGGCGGGGGCCAACACCAAGCTGGTCTGTCTTCCGATCGTCGCGGTAGCGGAAACGGCCTGGGTGCCTCCGATGTGATGCAGCTCCCCGGCGATGACCGCCCCGGGCGCAACTGTCACCGTTCCGGCAAGCTGGGTGACGTCGAGGTCGATCGCGCCCTCCACCACCAACTCGCCCCCGATCACGTAGATCGGACCGGACAGCCGGCCGTCGGCCGGGACGGTCACTGCGGCGTTTCCGATGATCATCGCTCCCGTCTGATTTTCGATCTGGTGTCGTCCGGTGAGCACCAGCTCGGCGGTGTCAACCTCGGGATGGGTGGTGGCCAGCAAAAGGAGGGCGACGATGAGCAGCGGGATGGTGGCGAGGTTCACGGTGGATCCCCGACCACAACCAGCGTCTTCCACCGCCGGAGGTAGAGGGCAATCGGCAGCGACACCGCAAAGAGCAAGGCCAGTGCGTTGACGTATCGCAGGTGGGTGAGCAGCGACCATCCAGCGCTGTGTGAGTACAGGGCGAGGGCGGTACTGAGGAAGGAGGCCAGCCATCCGGCGATCCCGACGCCCAACGCGGTGTGGGTGCCGATGGTGGCCGGAGTGGACAGGTCGGGCCAGAGCGCGAAGTTGAGCGTGGTGTAGAAGCT
>CAZCRP010000338.1:0-3145 GCA_964501055.1 uncultured Acidimicrobiaceae bacterium | reverse complement strand
CCCTCATGCTCGGGGGTGATCTCGCCGTCACCGCCGGCGTGGCGCTCGGCGGAGGACGCGAGGCACTGGCGGCGATCCGCCTCGAGGTACTCCGGCCACTGCGTCCGATGCTCGCGTCCACGGCCGCCGACGTCGCCGGCGCCATCTCGGACCTGTCCGCGGCGGTCGTCGACTGGAAACTCGACGGGGCGCGCATCCAGGTGCACAGATCGGCGCGCGAGATCGCCGTCTTCACCAGGAACCTCAACGACATCACCGGCCGGTTGCCGGAGGTGGTGGACGCGGTGGCGTCGCTGGAAGTGAACTCGATCGTGCTGGACGGCGAGTCGCTGGCGCTGGACGAGGAGGGTGCCCCCCGTCGATTCGCCGAGACCATGAGCCGTGTCGGGGCGGACGATACGACCGGTGACATCGACGTCCGCCCGTTCTTCTTCGACCTGCTCCACCTGGACGGGGTCGACCTCCTCGATCGACCCCTCGGTGAGCGACTCGACCGGCTCACCACAGTCGTTCCCGGCCGCTACTTGGTACCCGGCGTGAGGACGGTCGATCCGCAGGTGGCGGAAGAGCATCTGGCTGCCGCCATCGCCGCCGGCCACGAAGGGGTCATGGTGAAGGACCTGGGTTCGGTGTACGAGGCGGGGCGGCGGGGGTCGGCGTGGCGGAAGGTCAAGCCGGTCTACACCCTCGATCTCGTGGTGCTGGCCGCCGAGTGGGGGCACGGCAGGCGCACCGGATGGCTGTCGAATCTGCATCTCGGGTGCCGCGATCCCGAGACGGGCGGTTTCGTGATGCTCGGCAAGACGTTCAAGGGGCTCACCGACGAGATGTTGCAGTGGCAGACCGAGGAGCTGCTGAAGATCGAGGCGCGGCGCAGCGCCGCCACCGTGTGGGTCCATCCCCGCCTGGTGGTCGAGGTCGCCCTCGACGGTCTGGTTGCCTCGCCCCGCTATCCCGCCGGCATGGCACTCCGTTTTGCCCGGGTGAAGGGTTACCGACCGGACAAGGATCCCGCCGATGCTGACACCCTCGAGACGGTGCGCGCCATCTACGAGCGACGCATCTGACTCTGCGGGGACGAGGCCATAGGATCCGACCCAGCCGACCAAGGAGTCCTCATGGAACTCTCGGGACTGGACGTCACGTGGCTCGGGCATGCCGCCGTGCGGCTGCGGCTCGATGACGGGACCACTGTGCTGATCGACCCGTGGCTGGAAGGCAACCCCAGCTGCCCGGAGGACGAACACCGTCCCGACCGGGTGGACGCCATCTTCCTGACCCACGGCCATTTCGACCACGTCGGTGACACCCTCGCTCTCGCCCGGGCGACGGGTGCCCAGGTGCATGCCATCCACGAGATCGCCGTCTGGCTCGAAGGCGAGGGAATCGAGAATGCGGTTGGATCCAACAAGGGCGGAACCGTCGAGTCGGTCGGGGGGATCGAGGCCACCCTCACCACCGCGGTCCACTCCAGCGGGATCACCGGGGACGAGGGAATCGTCCCCGGGGGAGAGGCGGGGGGCTGGGTGCTCGAGCTCCCAGGCGGGCCGACCCTCTACCACGCGGGCGACACGATGGTGTTCGGCGACATGGCGCTGATCCGGGACCTCTGGACGCCCGATGTCGCCTTCCTGCCGATCGGAGGGTGGTACACGATGGGACCGCTCCAGGCAGCGATGGCCGGCCGCATGCTGGAGGTCGAGACGGTCGTCCCGATCCACTTCGGCACTTTCCCCATCCTCGCCGGCACTCCCGCCGAACTGGCCGAGGAGGCGGGCGGTGCCTTCGAAGTGGCGGCGCTCGATATCGGTGTCCCGGCCTGAGTGACGTGGACCGGGGGTCGCTACTGTCGTGACCCCCGCGATCCGAGGTAGCCGATGCCCACGCCGCACATCTCCGCCGAGCCAGGCCAGTTCGCCGAGGCCGTCCTCCTCCCCGGCGACCCATTGCGCGCCAAGTACATCGCCGAGGAGTTCCTCGATGACGTCCAGCAGGTGAACGCGGTTCGCAACATGCTGGGCTACACCGGCACCTACCACGGCATGGCGGTGTCCGTGATGGGGACGGGCATGGGAATCCCCTCCGCCTCGATCTACGCCACGGAGTTGGTGAAGGACTACGGGGTGAAGAAGCTCCTGCGGGTCGGATCGTGCGGCGCCATCTCCGAGGACATCGCCCTGCGGGATGTCGTCGTCGCCACCGGCGCCTGCACGGACTCGGGCGTGAATCGGGCCCGGTACGGAGGATGGGACTTCGCCGCCGTCGCCGACTTCGGCCTGGTGCGTGCGACGGTGGAGGCAGCCGAGGCGAAGAGGATCGCCGTCCGCACCGGACTGATACACAGCGCCGACCTGTTCTACAACCCGGTGGAGGGCGTCTTCGACATGATGGACCGCATGGGCGTGCTGGCGGTCGAGATGGAGGCCGCCGGCCTGTACGGCGTCGCGGCCGAGTTCGGAGCCAGGGCGCTCACCATCGCCACCGTGTCCGATCACATCAAGACCGGAGCGCAGACTTCGTCCGAGGAGCGGGAGAAGACCTTCGGGGACATGGTGGTGCTCGCGTTGGAGGCGCTGGCGATCGACGCCGGCTGAATGATGTCCATCGACCGATACACGGAGATGACGCCGGGCTCGGCGGCACTCCACGCCCGTGCCCGGTCGTCGATGCCGGGCGGCGATACCCGCACCGTCGTCTCCCATGCGCCGCATCCCGTGTACGTCGCCGGTGCGCAGGGGGCGTGGCTGACCGACGTCGACGGCAATCGCTACCTCGACCTGTTGGGCAACTACACCTCCATGGTCCACGGTCACGCCCACCCCGCCCTCGTCGAGGCGATCTCCGCACAGGCCGCCCTCGGCACCGGACATGCGGGCGGCACTCCACAGGCGATCGAGCTCGCCGAGCTGTTGACCGGGCGCGTGGCCGGACTCGACTCGGTCCGTTTCTGCAACTCGGGCACCGAGGCGACGCTCAATGCGCTGCGGGCGGCCCGCGCCTTCACCGCCAGATCCGCCATCCTCAAGTTCGAGGGCGGGTACCACGGGAGCCACGACGCCGTGGAGATCAGCGTCGCACCCCCGATCGCCGCCGCCGGCCCTCCCCACGCCCCGATCGCCGTGCCCGAGGAGCCCGGCATCCCGCC
>CAZCRP010000337.1:0-3179 GCA_964501055.1 uncultured Acidimicrobiaceae bacterium | reverse complement strand
CGACACATACGAGAAGATGCGCGAGAAGGTCCAGGACGAGCTCAAGAAGCACTTCCGCCCCGAGTTCCTGAACCGGATCGACGACACGATCGTCTTCCACGAGCTCACGCTCGAAGAGGTGAAGGAGATCGTCGACTTCATGCTGGTGCGGGTGAAGAAGCAGCTCGCGGCCCAGAGCCTCGACCTGGTGCTGACCGACGACGCCAAGGGATTCCTCGGCACCCGCGGGTACGACCCCGAGCTGGGTGCCCGTCCGCTGCGGCGCTCGATCCAGCGCCTGTTGGAGGACCCGCTGTCGGAGAAGGTGCTGTTGGGCGAGTTCCGGGCCGGCTCGACCATCCTCGTCGGACTCGACACCGAGGCCGAGGACCTGACCTTCGAGTCCTTCGAAGCCCCCGACGCCCCACCCCCCGTCGAAATCCTCGAATCCGAGTGACGCGGGGGGTGCCGCGTACCCTGGGTTCAGGAGTACCGCCGCGGTAGCTGGGAGCCCACGGTTCACGCCGCCAACAGCGATCCGAGCGTCTCGACGATCCTGGCCGGATGGTTGTGGACATCGTCCCACGTGAACCGGAGGACGACCCAGCCATTGACGGCGGCATCCCGATCGCGTACCCGATCTGCCTCGAAGGACGCCATCTGGCCATGGAAGCGGCGGGAGTCCCACTCGATGGCGATGCGGCGCGCCGGGTAGGCGTCGTCGAATCGCCTGCCCGTGGTCCACGGGACCGGGAACTCGCTCACCGGGGAGGGGAGCCCGGCCTCGGCGATCACCTTGCGACCGCGACGTTCGAGGACCGACTCCGACTGTTCTTCGCCGAGCCGCGCTTCGAGCACCTCGCGCATCGTCGTGGTGCCGGGCTTGCCGCGCCGACCGACGGCGCCCAACACCGCTTGCACCTCGAACAGGTCGACGGCACCGTCGGACACGAGCCGGTCGACGATGGCGCCCACGTGACGCACGGTCCGCTCGCCCGCCAGGTCGACGACGGTCCGGGCGGCGGTGGTGATCCGAACTCCATCCAGTGTGGTGACGTGCCAGGTGTCGAGGTCGTGGGTGCGGCGCACCTCGACGCCAGGGAACAGGTGGGTGGTGCGCGAGTGGTGGGAGACGATCACTCCCTCCGACTCCACGAACGGGAAGCGGTGGAGGAGTGCGGCGGACTCGTGGGACACCACCGATCCTGGCCACGTGAGGAGCACCGAACGCATCAGATCGCGCCGATCCCGCGGTGCCGCCAGTTGGTAGACGCCGCGTTTGACGGCGGTCCAACGTCCGGCCGCCACACGCCGCATGACCTGGCGCGGTGTGAATCCGAGGCCGAGGGCTTGTTGTCGCGTCACGACCCCGCCTTGGGTGAGGGCCAGGTCGATCGCCCGTCTGTCGAGTTGTGTCATGCGCTCGACCATGGCGGGCCGGTGTGACGGTTTTCCGCCCGAACCGTGGGCTCCCAGCTACCGCTGCGGTAGCTGGGAACCCTGGGTACGCCACACCCCCCACGCGGAAGGTCGTAGGGTGCGGCGGATGCGATCGGCGATCGAACTGCGGGGGGTCACGAAACGCTACGGCGACGTCGTGGCGCTCGACGACGTCACGCTCACCTTCCCCGGCGGCCGGCTCACCGGCTTCCTCGGGCCCAACGGGGCGGGCAAGACGACCACCTTCCGGGCCATCCTCGGCCTCACCCGTCCCCAGCAGGGACGCATCGAGGTGCTGGGCTCGCCCATCACGTCGGACCTTCCCCGGCTCGTGAAGCGAATCGGGGCCGTCGTCGAGGAGCCCGGCCTGCTCCGCACGCTCGACGCGTTCGACAACCTGCGGGTAGCGGCCCTCACGCTCGGCGTCGGACACGAGCGGATCCCGGAGCTGCTCGACTTCGTGGGACTCGCCGGCGACGCCCGACGTCCGGTGTCTGGGTTCTCGAAGGGGATGCGCCAGCGCCTGGCGCTGGCGATCTCACTGCTCGGCGATCCCGAGATCCTGCTGCTCGACGAACCGCTCGATGGGCTCGACCCGGCCGGCCAGGTCACCTTCCGCGCCACGCTGCGGGCGCTGGTGGAGGACCAGTCGAAGACGGTCGTCGTGTCGAGCCACGACCTGGGCGACATCGAGGCGCTGGCGGATCACGTCGTCGTGCTCGATCGGGGCCGGGTCATCACCGCCGGCCCCCTGGTGGAGATCCTCGGCGCCGGGGACCGCCACCGAGTCCAGATCGACGACCCGGCCGGGGCGGCGGCGGCGCTCACGGCGGCGGGCCTGTCCGCCACGGTCGTCGACGGCGAGGTGCTCGTCGAGGGCGTCACCGGCGCCGACGTCAGCCGGGCGCTATTCGCGGCGGGTCTGTTTCCCGAGTCGCTGATGTCTGCCCGGTCCACCCTGGAGCGGGTGTTCTTGGACATCACGGAGGCGCGATGATCGGACTGATCCGGGCCGAGATCATCAAGCTGACCGGCCGCAAGCTGTGGTTCGTGATGACCGCCATCCTCGTCATCCTCCTGGCGGGGACGGCGTTTGTGTTCACCGTGCTGCCGACCATCTCCCCCGACGAGTTCCAGGGCATGGAGGCGATCGAGAAGCCGGAGGCGTACCTGTTCGGAGCCTCCCAGGCGCTGGGCCAGACGTGGTTCCCGCTGCTGTTCGCCGCCATGCTGCTGGCCGGGGAGACGTCGACCACCGCCTGGGCCTCCTCGCTCACCCGCGAGTCGCGGCGTTGGATGCACCTGCTGGCGATGCTGGTGGTGACCAGCGCGGCCGCCACGCTCTCCGTCGGGGCGGGCATCCTGGTATGGGCCGGGGTGACTGCCGCATTCGCCGGCGGCAGCGGTGCGCCGGCTGTCGGCGAGTGGCTGGCGGTCGCCTGGAAGACCGGCGCCACCCAGTTGACGTGGGTGGCGCTGGCGTTCGGTGCGGTCGCCGTCTTCCGCCACATGGGTCCGGCGATCGGGGTGGTGATCGGCTTCTCGGTCGGAGACAGCATCCTGGCGCTGTGGCAGCCGTGGACGGAAGTGTCGCTGTCGATCGCTTCCAGCCGGCTGATCCAGGACGCCTCGGTGGTGGGCGCCCCGTTCGGCCCGCAGGCGGCGATGGGGTTCGGCCAGGCGCTGGCGGTGCTCGTGGGGTGGGGGGGACTCGGGTTGTCGACGGCCCTTATCGGCCTGGAGGCACGCGATCCGTGACG
>CAZCRP010000336.1:0-3182 GCA_964501055.1 uncultured Acidimicrobiaceae bacterium | reverse complement strand
CAAGGCCGTCTCGGCCGGCAGCCGGAGCGGGGAAGCACAGGTGCGGTTTCACCGTGCCGTGGCAATCGCCGGGGCGGGGCGCCCCGAGCAGGCGTTCGACGACTTCGAGCGCTCCCTGCTCCTGTTCGCGAGCTTCGGCGGCTATCCCAGCATGGCCCGCGTCAACCATGCATACGGCCAGGTGCTGGAGGCGGCCGGCCGGGCGGACGAAGCCGCGGCCCGACTGCGGGACGCCGAGGAGATGTTCACCCGACTGGGAATCAGACCCGATCCGGCGAGCGTCGGCTAGAGAAGGGCGCGGCGCATTCCGACGACCGATGTCATCGTGCGGGGTGGGGACCTGTGGGGAGGACATCGTCTCATGGCGGCCGGCCTCGACGCGACCGGCATCGAGGCCAGGTTGATTGGAGGCGAGTGCGCCTATTTCGCATGCCTGCCGACCAAGTCGATGATCCGCTCCGCCAACCTGTTGCAGGAGGCGCGGCGGGCCGATGGCCTCGTCGGGACGGTCGATGTCACCGCTGACTGGTCCCTGGTGTCTTCCAGGGGTGCGGGAAGAGATCACCGGCGGCTGGGACGACTCCTATGCCGTCGCCCGCTTCGAACGGAACGGCGGCCGCTTCGTGAGAGGCCATGGGACGCTCACCGGACCGGTCGCGGTCGAGGGAGTCGAATACGAAGCGAGACGGGAATTATCATCGCCACCGGCTCCAAACCGGCGATCCCGCCGATCCCCGGGCTCGGCGAGGTCGCCTACTGGACCACCCGCGACGCCATCCAGGTCGAAGAGCTGCCGTCATCCCTGCTCGTCCTGGGGGGCGGTGCCGTCGGCTGTGAGCTCAGCCAGGTCTTTGCCCGCTTCGGCGTCTCGGTGACCATCGTGGAGGGCAGGGATCGGCTTCTGCCGGCGGAGGAGCCGGAGGCGTCGGCGGCCATCACCCAGGCGTTCGAGTCGGAGGGAGTCAAGACTCTGACCGGTGCCAGGGTCCAGTCGATCGCCGGCGAAGGCGATTCGATCGCCGCCACGATGAGTGACGGATCGCAGGTCTCGGCCGAGGCGCTGCTGGTGGCCACAGGCAGAACTGTCGATGTCGAGGGGCTCGGGCTCGACTCGGCCGGGATCTCTGCCCCCGACGGCGTGATCGAGGTCGACGAGCGGGTGCGGGCAGCTCCAGACATCTGGGCGGTGGGCGATGTGACGGGGGTGGGGATGTTCACCCACGTGGCGCTCTATCAGGCGTCGATCGCCGTCACCGACATCCTGGGGAGCGATCCGCCGCCCGCGAACTACACCGTCCTGCCCCGAGTGACGTTCACCGACCCCGAGGTGGGATCCGTCGGCCTCACTGAGGCACGGGCCCGTGACATCGGCTACGAGGTGGATGTCTCGGTCAAGCAGGTCGGCTCGACCTTCCGAGGCTGGCTGCACAAGACCGGGAACATCGGCGTCATCAAGCTGGTCGTCGACAAGGAGTCCGGATTGCTGCTTGGTGCCACCGTCGTGGGCCCGAACGGGGGCGAGACGCTGGGGATGTTGAGCGTGGTGATGAAGACCGGTACGCCGTTGAAGGACCTGGTGGACATGATCTACGCCTTCCCGACCTTCTACGGAGGCGTCGGCGAGACACTCGGTGCGTATGGACGCGGACTCACGCAGGTCCTCGATCCCGGCAGTGTGCCGATGTTCAAGGACTGACGGTTCCCCACACGTGTCCCTGGCGGAGCGCTCCCCGCCCCGGCGAGCCGCGGGTAGCTTCGGTGGATGACAATCGCCACCCTCCGCTGCGCGGTCATCGATGTCGATGACCTGGACCTCGGCTACCGGTTTTGGTCGGCCATCACCGGGCTGGATGTGATCGGCTCCCCTGGTGGCTGGCACGGTCGCTTCGGCTATCTCGGTCGGAGGGACCCGTGGAGGCACGAAGTGATCCTGCAACTGGTCGACACGCCCAAGTCGTCAGCCGCCAACCGGGTCCACATCGACCTCACTCCCGTGGGTGGGATCGACCAAGCGATCCCGCAGATCATCGAACTCGGGGGATCCGTCAAGAAGGCACCCAGCCTCTACCCACGTCCCGGATCCCGCGGGGACGAATCGCCGGTCATCGACTGGGCCGTGATGCAGGACCCGTTCGGGAACGAGTTCTGCCTGGTGAGCGAGCTCACCGCCGAGGAGATCGCCGCGGTGTTACAGGCGACGAGGGCCGGCGCGACCACCGACCACCAGTGGCGGTTGGCGGCAGGGCGAACCTCGGCCTGACACCCGGCCCGATCAACGGATCAGGGTCGTGCCCGGGATGCCGGGAGGCTGCACGGCGCGCCCGTACTGGGGCCGGACGACGAGGGTGCCGTTGCCGCCCAGCCACAGCTTGTCGGCGATCCACTGCGCGTTCACCTGCGCCAGCCCGCCGTTGCCGGTGTATTGCCCGGTGGCGAGCGGCGTGAAGAACACACCCTCCATCGTCAGCCCGGCATTCCCGGCCCAGTCCTGGATCAGAGCCGAGTCCGACCACAGGGCCAGGTCGTCGAAGGGGCCGCTGTCGGGTGCGATCCATCTGAGCTGTCCGCTGCCGTTGCCGGCCAACGCGACCCGGGTGGCCTTCGCCATGTACACCGTCGTGTAGTTGAACACGAGATGGGCCCCTCCTCCCTTCGTCAGGGTGCCCTTCGATCCGGAGCTCACGGGGCCTTGACCGCGGAAGAACACCGTGCCCGGAGTGGCGAGGCTGTTGTTCACGACCAGCCCCGAGCCGTTCGACGTGACCGCCACGTGGCCCTTGAACACGACGTTGGTCGGAGTGGAGCCGCCGGTGCCGAAGGTGACGGTGCCGGTCACGCTGAACGTGTCGCAATCGATGTACCAGTTGCCACTTCCGAATGTCAGTGAATCCACACTGCAGGACTGGGGCGAGCCGTAGCGGGTGTACCCGAGGGGGGTGTTCGTCTGGCCGATCGCCGCGATCCAGTTCTGGACGTGGGGCATGCCCGTGCCCGAGCATGCCGGGATGTTCTGCTCGTTGGCGAGCGTGAGTGGATCGGTCGCCCAGGCGACGGACGCCGGGATGGTGGAGTAGTCCAGTTTGCAGTTGTATCGGTGATCCACCGGTGCGCGGGTGAGCGCGGCGGGCAGCGCGGTGGGCGCCGGATTCGGGCGGTTGCTGCCGCCTCCACCCGGTGTGCAC
>CAZCRP010000335.1:0-3195 GCA_964501055.1 uncultured Acidimicrobiaceae bacterium | reverse complement strand
CAAGCGGGCGGCGCTGGTCGGCAAGACGGTCGCCGAGGTCCGCACCGCAGTCGCGCTCGACGACGAGACGGTGGCCCGGCTGACGTCCGCCCTCGAGCGGCGGACGGGACGCCAGATCGAGGTGCGGACGATCGTCGATCCCTCGGTGCTCGGCGGTGTCGTCGCCAGGGTGGGGGACACCGTGATCGACGGCTCGATCGCCCGCCGTCTCCGCTCACTCCGCGAAACCCTCCAGACTCGATAGGGAAGGACCATGTCAGAACTCACCATCAGTGCGCAGTCCATCACCGACGCGCTGAAGCAGAATCTCGCAGACTGGTCCCCGGACACCGCAGAGGAGACCGTCGGCTACGTGACCGCCATCGCCGATGGCGTGGCTCGGGTCGAGGGGCTCCCGAATGTGATGGCCTCGGAGCTCCTCGAGTTCCAGGGCGGACTCATCGGCGTCACGCTGAACATCGACGAGCACGACCTCGGTGTCGTGTTGATGGGCGAGGCCAGCCAGATCCAGGAGGGCGACCCGGTCAAGCAGACCGGCACCGTGCTCTCGGTGCCGGTGGGCGACGCCCTGCTCGGCCGGGTGGTCGACACGCTGGGCAACCCCATTGACGGCTTGGGCCCGGTCGACACCACCGAGCGCAGGCTGCTCGAGACGCAGGCTCCGTCCGTGGTGGAGCGACGGCCCGTCCATGAGCCGCTCCAGACCGGCATCAAGGCAATCGACTCGATGACGCCGATCGGGCGCGGGCAGCGCCAGCTCATCATCGGCGACCGCCAGACCGGCAAGACCGCATTGTTGGTGGACACGATCATCAACCAGAAGCGCAACTGGGGCACCAAGGACGCGGTCAAGTGCGTGTACGTGGCCATCGGCCAGAAGGCGTCGACCGTGGCCGAGGTCGTCGAGACGCTCCGCGAGCACGGCGCCCTCGAGTACACAGTGGTGGTGAACGCGGCGGCTTCCGCCGCCCCCGCGCTGCAGATGTATGCGCCGTACGCCGGTTCGGCTATCGGCCAGCACTGGATGTACAAGGGTGAGCATGCGCTGGTCATGTTCGACGACCTGTCCAAACAGGCCGTCGCCTACCGCGAGATCTCGCTGCTGCTGCGACGTCCCCCCGGCCGGGAGGCATACCCGGGTGACGTCTTCTACCTGCACAGCCGGCTGCTGGAGCGTTGCGCCAAACTGTCCGACGACCTCGGAGCCGGTTCGATGACGGGCCTCCCCGTCATCGAGACCAAGGCCAACGACATCTCCGCCTACATCCCGACCAACGTGATCTCGATCACCGACGGGCAGGTGTTCCTGGAGACCGACCTGTTCTACCAGGGCATCCGCCCGGCGATGAACGCCGGAACCTCGGTGTCGCGGGTCGGTGGCAACGCCCAGGTACGGGCGATGCGGTCCATCGCCGGTCCGCTACGCCTCAACCTTGCCCAGTTCCGCGAACTCGCCGCATTCGCCGAGTTCGGGTCAGAGCTGGACGCCACCTCGTTGGCGCAGCTGGAACGGGGCCGGCGGGTGGTCGAGACACTCAAACAGCCGCAGTTCCAGCCGCTGGCGGTGGAGGAACAGGTGCTGGCCATCTACGCGGTGACCGAGGGGCACACAGACGACGTACCGATCGAGGACATCAGGCGGTTCGAGATCGGGCTCCGCGAGTTCTTCCGGACCCGTCACAGCCATCTGCTCGAGGGGATTCGGGAGACGGGGAAGCTCGAGTCGACGGAGGACTTCAACCGGGCGATCGCCGAGTTCAAGGCCACGTTCGAACGGACCGCCCGGGCGGAGGAGTAGCGACACGTGGCAGGGGCCGGACTCCGGGACACCAGGCGACGCATCCGCAGCGTCGAGGCGACCAAGAAGATCACCCGCGCGATGGAGCTCATCGCTGCCTCGCGCATCCCGAAGGCCCAGGCCAGGGTGAACGCCTCGAAGCCCTACACGGCCAAGCTCATCGAGGTCATCGAGAACGTCGGATCCGCCTCCGGCACGACGTCGCATCCGCTGCTCGAACGGCGCGAGCTGCGCACGGTGGGGATCGTGGTGGTCTCGAGCGATCGGGGTCTCGCCGGGGCGTACGCCACCAACGTCATCCGTCTCGCCGAGCGACGGCTGCTGGAGCATCGCCGCAACGGGATCGAGGTCGATCTCTTCGTGGTCGGGAAGAAGGCACAGAGCTACTTCCGATACCGGGGCTGGTCGATTCGGGGCACCTACCTCGGTGTCACCGACACACCCGGTTACGGCGACGCCCGGGCACTGGCGAACGGGATCATGGACGCCTACGGCTCGGCCGAGATCGACGCAGTGGAGGCCTTCTACACCCGCTTCCAGTCGGCCCTCACGCAGATTCCGGTGGCCGCCGAGCTCCTGCCGATCACCCCGCCCACACGCCAGGCGGGGGCGGGCCCGGTCGCCGCCTACAGCTATGAGCCGTCCCCCGCGGCCATCCTCGACCGACTGCTGCCGCGTTATGTGGAGGCAACCGTCTTCAACATGCTTCTCGAAGCATCGGCCTCCGAGCACTCGGCCCGGCGGCGCGCGATGAAAGCGGCGACGGACAACGCCGAAGAGTTGATCCGCCTCCTGACCGTGCAGGCCAACCGCGCCCGTCAGGCGGAGATCACGACCGCCATCACCGAGATCGTCGGCGGTGCGGAAGCGCTCAAGGAGTGAGTCCCGCCACCATGAAGGAGCGAGCACATGTCTGAGAACCTAGCCAACGGTCGGATCGTCAAGGTCGCCGGACCGGTGGTCGATGCCGAGTTCCCGCCGGGAGCATTGCCCGAGATCAACTTCGCCGTCGAGGTCGACATCCACCTCGGGGGGGTGACCAAGACGATCATCGCCGAGGTCGCGCAGCATGTCGGAAACAGCACCGTGCGGGCCATCGCCATGGCCCCGACCGACGGGTTGACGAGAGGCGCCGAGGTGCGCAACACCGGTTCACCGATCACCGTGCCCGTTGGCGACCAGGCGCTTGGCCACATCTTCAACGTGTGGGGTGACTCGCTCGATGCTCCGGACCAGGTATTCGGCGAGCCGCGCTGGCCGATCCACCGCCAGCCCCCTGCCTTCGAGGATGTCGAGCCGCAGCGCAAGGTCTTCGAAACCGGGATCAAGGTGCTGGATCTGGTCTGTCCCTATCTGGAGGGAGGCAAGATCGGTCTGTTCGGCGGTGCCGGGGTCGG
>CAZCRP010000334.1:0-3223 GCA_964501055.1 uncultured Acidimicrobiaceae bacterium | reverse complement strand
AACCTCGGCCGCCACGACACGATCGTCGGCGTCGGCGGGGGTGCGGCGACCGATCTCGCCGGCTTCGTCGCCGCCACCTGGCTACGGGGGGTGGAGTCGGTGCTGGTGCCCACCACATTGCTCGGGGCGGTGGACGCCGCCATCGGGGGCAAGACGGGCATCAACCGCCGGGGCAAGAACCTGGTGGGGGCGTTCTGGCTGCCGACGAGAGTCGTGATCGACATCGGGTTGCTGGCGAGCCTGCCCGAGCCGCTGCGGCGGGAGGGCGCCGCCGAGGCGCTCAAGGCCGGACTTCTGGCGGACGCGGTCATCGTCGACGAGTACGCCAGGCGGGGATTGGACGCCGATCTGGAGGTGGTCGTCCCCCGGGCGGTGGCGGTGAAAGCAGCCGTCGTGACCGACGATCCGACGGAGCAGGGACGGCGCGCGCTGCTGAACTTCGGTCACACCGTGGGCCATGCAGTCGAGGTGCTGGCGCCGATGCCGCACGGGCATGCCGTGGCGGTCGGGATGGTGGCGGCAGCCACGATCTCCCATCGTCGGTTCGGCTTCGATCACGCGTGGCTCACTGCGCTGCTGTTCGAGCTCGGACTGCCCGTGGCGGCGGCGGGGCTGTCGCTCGGCGCGGCGATGGAACTCGTCACCCGGGACAAGAAGCGAAAGCGGGAGGGCATCCGGATGGTGCTCCTGCGCGCGGTGGGTGAGCCGGTGGTCGAGGTCGTCGCCACCGAGGAGATCGAGCTGGCCATGCAGGCGGTGGGGCTGGGTTGACCGGCCTCGGCAGCAGGTACCATCCGGGCCTCCCTCGCAGCGGTGATCCGACATGATCTCAACCAACGACGTCCGCCCCGGCATGGCACTCGATCTCCCCGACGGGCTCTTCTCGATCGTCCAGTACGAGCACGTGAAGCCCGGCAAGGGCAAGGCGTTCGTGCGGATGAAGCTCAAGAACGTCGAGACCGGCCAGGTGCTGGATCGGACCTTCCGGGCAGACGAGGACGTGCCGCAGGCGTTCATCGAGCGGCGCGAGCACCAGTTCCTCTACGCCGATGACCTCGGTTTCCACTTCATGAACCTGGAGGACTACTCCCAGTTCGCGCTGACGCCCGCCGATGTCGGTGAGTCCGCCAACTACCTGCTCGAAGGGATGACCGTCATCCTTGCCATGTACCAGGGCAACCCGATCGGCGTGGAGCTCCCCACGGCGGTCGAGCTCGAGGTCACCTACGCCGAGCCGGCGGTCAAAGGGAACACGGTGTCGGGAGCGACGAAGCTGGTGAGAGTGGAGACGGGCATCGAGGTGCAGGTCCCGCTCTTCGTCGAGCAGGGCGACCGCATCAAGGTCGACACCCGTTCGGGCGATTACCTGACACGCGTGTGACCGAGCCCAGGGAACGTGCCGTTCAGGAGCTCTACGAGGCCGACCAGGTCGAGGGTTGGGAGCCTCCACCCGATCTGCAGGGACGAGCGTTGCGTCTGACCCTCGGGGTGCTCCAGCACCGGGCGGAGCTGGACCGCGCCCTTGCCGCCGTCGCCGACCGGTGGCGGGTGGAGCGGATGCCGGTCATCGATCGAGCGGTGCTGCGACTCGCCCTCTACGAGCTCCGCCACGAACCCGATGTGCCCACCGCCGTGGTGTTGAACGAGGCGGTGCGGATCGTCAAGGTCTTCTCGACCGAGAACTCCGGCCGCTTCGTGAACGGGGTGCTCGCCGCCCTCGCCCGGCTCGAACGACCTTCCGCTCCAGAAGCCGACTGACGCCGTGACCGGTGGCTGACGTGCCCGGTGTGGCGGCTACAGTCGCCCCCGAACCTTTAACCCGGTCCCGCGAGGCCGGAAAGGAGACAGTGTGGACAACAGCGAACGGGGTCTCCCGTGCCCCGGGTGATGGACGCCGAGTACGTGGACCGCGCACTCCGTCGCATCGCACACGAGATCGTCGAGCGTCACTCCGGCGCCGCCGACGTCGTGATCGTCGGGATCCACACCCGCGGCGTCCCCCTCGCTCGTCGCATCGCCGACGCCATCGGTTCGATCGAGGGAACGGTCGTCCCGGTCGGAGAGTTGGACATCGGTCTCTACCGCGACGACCTGTCGTCGCGCCCCACGCAACGGCTGGCGCGGACCGATGTGCCCGTAGACGTGGCCGGCCGGACCGTGATCCTCGTCGACGACGTCTTGTACACGGGCCGGACCATCCGCGCCGCGCTCGACGCCGTCAACGATCTGGGGCGCCCGTCGCGCATCGAACTGGCCGTGCTGGTCGATCGCGGGCACCGCCAACTGCCGATCCGTCCCGACTACGTGGGCAAGAACCTGCCGACGGCCGCCTCCCAACGGGTGGCAGTGCGGGTCGACGCGGTCGACGGCGACGCCGGCGTGTGGATCGAGGACCCGTGAGACATCTCCTCTCCATCGATGACCTCGACGAGAACGCCATCACCGACATGCTCGACCTGGCAGAAGGCTTCAGCGCAGTGCTGGAACGCGACATGCCCAAGGTGCCGACCTTGCGCGGCAAGACCATCGCTCTCCTCTTCTACGAGGACTCGACCCGGACCAGGCTGTCGTTCGACCGGGCAGCCAAGGCGCTGTCGGCGGACGTGCTCACCTTCACTCCCGGCGGCTCGTCGGTCTCGAAGGGCGAGAGCCTCAAGGACACGGCGCTCACGTTGAAGGCGATGGGGCCGCACCTCATGGTGGTGCGACACGGAGCCACCGGAGCCCCTTGGCGGGTGGCGGAATGGACCGGGCTGCCGATCGTCAACGCCGGTGACGGCGCCCATCAGCACCCAACGCAGGCACTGTTGGACGTGATGACGCTGCGGCGTCACTTCGGGCACGTGGCGGGTCTGCGGGTGGCGATCGTCGGTGACATCCGGCACTCCAGGGTGGCGCGGTCCACCGCCGGCGCGCTGGCGACTCTCGGCGCCAGGGTGACGCTGGTTGCTCCCCGCACGTTGCTCCCCGTCGACATCTCGGGGTGGGGGGTCGAGACCGCCGACTCTCTCGACGACGTCCTCGACGGGCTGGATGTCGTCTATCTCCTGCGCATCCAGCAGGAACGAGGTGGCGGTGACGTGTTTCCCTCGATCGCCGAGTACGTCGGGCGCTTCGGTCTCACCCGCGACCGCGCCGCCAGGCTCCGACCGGAAGCGGTGGTGCTGCACCCCGGGCCGATGAACCGCGGCGTCGAGATCGACCCGGCGGTGGCGGACGGGCC
>CAZCRP010000333.1:0-3286 GCA_964501055.1 uncultured Acidimicrobiaceae bacterium | reverse complement strand
TCAACTTTAGAGTGGGCACAGGGTCAGGCGGAGCTGAGACGAACACAGCAGTATCCGTCCTCGGGGGCGAACACTGCCTCGACGTCGGCTCCGGAGCTTTCGATCATCCCCTCCACCAGGGCGACGTTGAGTCCGCAGGTGGTCTCCCGGTCCCGGTCCCGCAGGACGTGGAAGGGGCAGTTACGGAAACGGGTCTCCCCGTCCTTTCTCACCGGCTCATATCCCGTCGCAGCCAAGGCGGCTTCGAGACCGGCGGCGCCGATCTCCCGGCCGGTGCGCCGCGCCGCTTCCGCCAGCGTCGCCGAGTCGAGATCGCCCTCCCGGGCAGCGTCGAGGAGAATGCGTGCCGCCAGCTCGTAGCGGCGCGGCGGGACCGACACCTCGTAAACCTGCCCTGAGCGGCGATACAGTTTCGATGGTCTTCCCGCCCCCGGGCCGGCCCTACCGGTGAGACGACGGAACTCGACCTCCAACAGTCCATCGTCGGCCAGCCGGTCGAGGTGATAGGCGGCCACCTGCCGGGAAACCCCCACCGCCTCGGCGGCCTCGTCCCTGCTCACCGGCGCCGACGCCGTCGCCACGAGGTCGTACAGGGCCCGTCGCGCCGGTTCGGCCAGCGATGCCAGTACCTCGAGGTCGGATGCACTGTCTGTGTGTCCCATCGTCCGCTCAGTCTAAAACAAGCTCACCTTGACAATACAGTATTCCCGGCTCTATAGTAGAGCTTGATCATCTTTAGACCGACCGTCTAGGAGGAAGATTGTCATGACAGCCACCCCCGCTCCCGCCGCACAGGGCACCCCGTCTGCTACCGCCTACCAGATCCTTCGGCTCGGTTTCACGGTCGCCCCGATCCTGTTCGGGCTCGACAAGTTCTTCAACCTGATGACCGACTGGCCCCGGTTTCTCCCCGAGTTGGTCACCGACCTGGTGAGTGGCACCGTGGTGATGGCCATCGTGGGGATCGTGGAGATCGCAGCCGGCATCGGGGTTTGGCTCCGTCCCAAGATATTCGCCTACGTCGTTGCCGCCTGGCTGGGAGTCATCATCGTCACCCTCATCATCGCCGGCGGGTTCTGGGACATCGCCCTCCGTGACTTCGGCCTGCTCCTTGGCGCCTTGGCCCTCGGCCAGCTCGCCCGCCAGCACGCCTGACCCCGAAGACTCGGATGTCACCCGCTGCATGCTCGCTGGCCATCTCCAGGGACTGCGCGAACGCCCATCGTGGGTGGTTGCGGCCGACCTGTGACCACCCCACGAGCCGAAGGTGCTCGTCGACGCGCACCTCACCGGCACCCACCGTGAGGGCGGGAGCGCCAGAATACTCGAGGGCTCCGACCTCGATGGCTGATTGCATCTCTACGTCCTCGGGTTGACTCGTCCCGACTCGGGCGAGCCCCCCGTTCACGAACAAGACCCGAAAGATCCGATTGCTCGGGATGCCGTATCGGAGACTCGAGGATGCGGTGTTCAGGTTGGAGCACTGCTCGATGGAAGAGGATCCCACCCCTGGCGAATGTGTGGCAATCACCGATAATCAACCACACACCGAGTAGGAACGACTACCAACTGAGCTTGCCCCGCTTCGGTGGACACTCGATTCTGGTTGTTGACCAGAGAGAGGAGCCCTGAATGGGTCGTCCATCGAAGTATCCGTCTGAGTTCCGTGCTGAGGCGGTGGAGTTGGTGAGGACCTCTGATCGTCCCCGGGTGGAGGTCGCTCGCAGTCTGGGGATCTCCGATAGCACGCTGGCGAACTGGGTGATGGCCGATCGGGAGGCACGGTCTAGGGTGGCTGATCCTGACGGGTTGTCTGAGTCTGAGCGGGTCGAGCTGGCCCGGCTACGGAAGGAGAACGCCGAGCTGCGGTTGGATCGGGAGATCCTGCGGAAGGCGGCGGCGTTTTTCGCCAGGGAGACGACACGGTGAGCCGCTTTCGTGCCGTCTCCGAGCTCTCGGCCGAGTATCCGGTGAAGCGGCTGTGCCGGGTGGTGGGGGTGTCTCGTTCCGGCTTCTACGCCTGGCGTTCCCGTCCGCCGTCGGCCCGTACGGTCGCCAACGAGGAACTGTTGATCGATATCCGCCGGATCCACCGCCAGTCCCGCGGCACCTATGGGTCGCCGCGGGTCCATGGTCAGCTTCGCCGGCGGGGAATCATCGTGGGCCGCCACCGGGTGGCCCGGCTGATGGCCACCAACGGTCTGGTGGGGGCGCATTCCCGCAAGAAACACAAGCGGCGCCGTCCCGATATCGCTCCGGCACCGGACCTGCTCAGACGGGACTTCACTGCGTCCCGTCCCAATCAGCGGTGGGTGGCGGACATGGCCCAGTTCCCCACCGGCGAGGGACCGTTGCATGTCGCTGCGATCCGGGATCTGTGTCATCGGGGGATCGTCGGGTGGGCAATGGACGCTCATCCCGGGGCCGAACTGGCCGTCGACGCCCTGCACATGGCTTTGGCCCGCACCATCGTCGACCCCGACGGGCTGGTCCATCACAGCGATAAGGGCTCGGCGTACACGTCGCTGGCGTTCGGTGCCGCCGCCGACATCGCCGGACTGGAACTGTCGTTCGGGCGGACCGGCGACGCCTATGACAACGCGGCGATGGAAACGGTGTGGTCGACCATCAAACGCGAGGTCGGCTGGATCAGAGGCTCGATCTTCTTCGAGACCCGGGACGAGGCCAAGTTGTATCTGTTCGAATACATCGAGGTGTTCTACAACCGTCAGCGTCACCAGACCCGGCTCGGACACCTCACCCCCGTCGAACACGCCGCAGGATTCACCGCATGACCACCGAAACCATGTGTCCACGAGAACGGGGGAAGCTCAAACCGATACCGGCTGATATCGGGCTCTCCTAGGGGGTTCGGCACCAGTATGGCACCGGGAACAGGGCCGTTCCTCGCGACTGTGGGCTCCTCCAATGTCTATGAGCCTCGCCGTTGCGTCCGTCGTGGATGCGGGGACGCGTCAGGAGGCGGTTGGTAAGCGCCAGCCGAGATTGCTGCGTCGGTGGCAGCGAGGTCGGCGAATGAGGTGGCAGCGAGTTCTTCGATCAACTGGCTTTGCGCACGTGACCACACTTCGTGTAACGGACAGGCCGTGCGCCAGTCGCATGATCCACCCTTGAGCACGCACCGCTCGAGTCGAATCGCGCCCTCTGCTGCTAGCCATATGCTCCAGTCAGCCGCTCAACCAACATAGGAGGCTTGGGGTCCTCCGGCCGCGCCTGCTCGCCGGCGTCGAACATGCGCTTGCCCATCACGCTCGCGCCGGTGCGC
>CAZCRP010000332.1:0-3313 GCA_964501055.1 uncultured Acidimicrobiaceae bacterium | reverse complement strand
CATGTCAAGCGGACGTCAGGATGAGGGGTGCCCTCGGTCGAGTGCTTTCGTCACCGGTAGCTGTCCGGGTTGGCCTCCCGGTTGCGCTCGGCGACCTCCTCGATGTATCGCCAGATGTCGGGCCGTGAGCCGTCGAGGTCGGTGAACCCGTACTCGAGTGCGAGCTGACCGGAGGTGACCGATTGCTGGTTCCATCTCGCGCGATCGGGATCCGCCGCCAACGCGGCGATGGCGCGTCCCACGTAGCGAGGCGACTCAGAGAGCGCGAAGTCGGCAGGGGCGGAGAGCCCGTCATCGATCCCGGTCGGGTCGAGGGCGTCGCGCCAGTTGTCCTCGGAGACGCCGAAGTTGTCGAGCATCATCTCTGAGCGCAGCCATCCGGGCGTGATGGCCACGGCGGTTGCTCCGTACGGTTCCAGCTCGTGTCCCTGGGAGAAGGCCAGTCGGTTCACGGCGACCTTGGCGAGGTCGTAGTACACGCTGATCCGATATCGCGACGCGTTGTAGTCGGCGGTGCCGTCAGTCACCTCGACGAGCAGGCCGCCCGGTTTGTCGATGAGGAGTGGGAGAAGGTGATGCGAGGTGACGAGGTGGGTGTCGATGGCGAGCCGGAGTATCCGGAGTCCGTTGTCGAGGTCGTGCTCCCAGACGGGGGTGTTCCACTCCGTCGGGCCGCCTTTGAGCACTTCGCCGCCCCAGATGTCGTTGACGAGCACGTCGACGTGGCCGTGGTCGCTCCGGATCTGCCCCGCCAGGCTCTCGACCTGATCGGGGTCGAGATGGTCGACGGCGAACGCGAGACCGGTGCCGCCGAGATCCGTGACGAGCTCGGCGGTCTCTTCGATGGTCTCGGCACGGTCGTAGTCGGAGCGAGTCGACCCCGTTGATCTCGTGCTGCGTCCGGTGCACACGACGGTTGCGCCCGCTTCGCCCAGAGCAGCCGCGATACCTCGCCCGGCACCTCGGGTCGCTCCGGCGACCACGGCCACGC
This sequence comes from uncultured Acidimicrobiaceae bacterium, assembly GCA_964501055.1. Taxonomy (GTDB): domain Bacteria; phylum Actinomycetota; class Acidimicrobiia; order Spongiisociales; family ZC4RG35; genus DATHWB01. The sequence continues at coordinate 2,322 of CAZCRP010000332.1, read as the reverse complement.
GACCACGAAGTGCGCCTCGATCCGGTGACCATTCCATGGCGAGAGTTTGCCCGCCCCCGGGGGGCTCGGCAGCCGAGCCGGGGTGGCGATGATTTTCGCGCGGTGCAACGGTCGGTACTGGCACAGACTGGACCGTCGATGACAGGAGAAGCCATGCCCCGGATCACGCCCAACCTCTGGTTCGACACCGAAGGCCAGGAGGCCGCCGAGTTCTACGTCTCGGTGTTCCCGAACTCGGAGATCACGAACGTCACCTACTACGGCGAGGCTGGTCCGGGCCCGGCCGGCACCGTGCTGACCGTCGACTTCACGCTCGACGGCCAGGAGTACACCGCCATCAACGGCGGTCCGCAGTTCACGTTCGACGAGGCGATCTCCCTGCTGGTCAACTGCGCCGACCAGGACGAGATCGACTACTACTGGACCAAGCTCTCCGAGGGCGGGGAGGAGGCGCCGTGCGGATGGCTCAAGGACCGGTACGGCCTGTCCTGGCAGGTCTGCCCGGTCGGCATGGGCGAGCTGTTGAACGATCCCGACCAGGGACGTGCCCAGCGGGCCGTGCAGGCCATGCTGGGCATGAAGAAGATCGACGTGGCCGCGCTCTACGCGGCCGCCGATCAGGCCTAGCTGCGATCCGCTTGCTCACCCCCGCGCATGAGGGATCCCTGGGTACGCTGACTCGATGAGCTCGCGCTATTTCAGGAATCTTCGGGAGCCGGAGGAGACGCGGGAGTTCCCCGGCGTCGTCGATCAGGTCGTCGAGATGGGCGACATCACGGTCGCGCGTCAGGTCCTGGAGCCGGGCTGGCGCTGGTCGACCCATGTGCGGCCCCATGTCGGTGGGGAGTCGTGCCAGGCGCGCCATGTGGGCATCGTGGTGTCGGGCCGGCTCGCGATCCGGCTCGATGACGGGACGACCTTCGAACTGGGACCCGATGACGTCTATGAGGTCCCGCCCGGCCACGATGGCTATGTGATCGGCCATGAGCCGGTCGTGGCGATCGAATGGGCGGGCATTCGTGCGTTCTACGGCCACCAACTTCCTTGGCGGGGACGAGCCTTGGCCACGTTGCTGTTCACCGATCTGGTGGCGTCCACCGAGACGGCGGGACGACTCGGCGACGCGGCGTGGAGGGAGGTCGTGTCCACCCACTTCGAGGCCGCGCGCCAGGAGCTCGACCGCTTCCATGGCCACGAGGTGAAGACCACGGGCGACGGACTGCTCGCGACGTTCGACGGTCCGGCTCAGGCGCTGCGTTGCGCCGAGGGGATCTGTCGGGCGGCAAGCCGCGAGGGTCTGCACGTTCGAGCGGGGGTCCACGTCGGCGAGGTGGAGATGGTCGCGGGAGACGTGCGTGGTGTCGCCGTCCACGAGGCGGCCCGCATCATGCACGAAGCGGGGGAGGACGAGATCCTCGTGTCCGAGACCACGCGGATCCTCGCAATGCCATCCGGCCTCACCTTCGAGGATCGTGGGACGCACACGCTCAAGGGTCTGCCCGGCGAGTGGCGCCTGTTCGCCTACAGGGCGGAAGCCGCGGCTCCGGCATGAGCCCATCGGGCCACCTTCGGCCCGTGATCCTTGCCGTCGACGCCGACCTGTCGTCGATCGGCCACGTCGCCTCCGAGCTCGAGCGCCGGTATGACCGCGATTACCGGGTGATGTTCCGCACGTCGGCCAGTGAAGCCTTGACAGAGCTCGAGGCGTTGTGCGACGCAGGCGAACGCGTGGCCCTCGTGCTCGCCGCCCCGTGGATGCCCGGCCTCGATGGCAGCGAGCTGCTCGCGCGCGTGTGCGAGCTGCACCCACACGCCAAACGTGCGCTGTTGATCTCGTGGGGTGAATGGGGTCACGAAGCGACCGCGGACGCCATCCGGGAAGGGGTAGCTCTCGGACGGATCGAGTACTACGTACTCAAGCCGTGGAAGTCACCCGATGAGCTGTTCCATCGGACCATCGCAGAGTTCCTGCACGAGTGGTCCCGGACCGACACGGCTGCGCCCCGGGAGCTCACCGTCGTGGCAGAGTCCTGGTCCCCGCGCGGCCACGAGCTTCGGAACCTCCTGGCGCGCAACGGTGTTCCGCACCTCTTCTACCCGAGCGACTCCACCGAAGGCGAGCGTCTGCTGCGGGAGGCAGGCCAAGAGGGTTCGAGTCAACCGCTGGTGTTCCTCCTCGACGGTCGGGTCCTCGTCGATCCGTCGAACGTCGAGCTTGCCCACGCCTATGGCGTCCGGACCGAGCTCCAAGGGGACGGCGAGTTCGATGTGGTGGTCGTGGGGGCGGGGCCGGCGGGGCTTGCAGCCGCGGTCTACGCGTCG
>CAZCRP010000331.1:0-3326 GCA_964501055.1 uncultured Acidimicrobiaceae bacterium | reverse complement strand
GGTGGCGGTGGTGGCGGTGGCGGCGGCGCCCCGGCTCCGGTCGAAGTCGGCGGCATCCTCGTCGAGCGGCCGTGCGTCGATGACGTGGCCGGCGCCGGGTTCACCGACGTGTCTCCGTCGAGCGTCCACGCCATCGACATCGACTGCCTCGTGCACGTGGGTGTCACGACCGGGGTGGCCGACGGTCTCTACGATCCGCTGGGTACGGTGACCCGCTGGCAGATGGCGCTCTTCCTGGTGCGCACGGCGCCGCTGCTCGGGGTCGACGTGCCGGCTGCGACTCCGTCGTTCACCGATCTCGCCGGTCTCGACGACGAGACGGCGGCGGCGATCGGCAGTCTGGCCGCGATGGGCATCACCACCGGCACCTCTGCCTCCCACTACTCGCCGTTCGAGCCGGTCACCCGCTGGCAGATGGCGCTGTTCCTGATGCGGCTGCACGCGCTCACGGATGCGGAGGCGCCGCCGGTCGGGTCGCATGGGTTCACCGACGTGGCGGCCCTCAACGAAGCGACCCTGCAGGCCATCAACCAGCTCGCGCAGCTGGGCGTCACCGTGGGAACGACTGCGACGACGTTCGGTCCCGAGGAGTTGGTCTCGCGTGAGCAGATGGCGTCGTTCTTGGCACGCCTGATCCGATTGGTGGGCATCGCGGGCTGACCTGCACGGCACCTCGGAGGGGGGTGGTCGTGGGGAGGCGGCGATTCGCCGCTTCCCCCCGATGGAGACTCTGCCCCGTGTGAGTCTCTACATTGGGGCGCGTGGAGCTCGCGCATGAGACGGTGACCCTCGTCTTCACCGACATCGAGGGATCGACCCAGCTGTTGCGAAGGTTGCATGATGGCTACGCCCGCATGCTCGCCGATCACCATCGCATTCTCGACGAGTGCTTCGAGGCAGAGGGGGCGACGCGTCTCTCGACGGAAGGCGACGGCAGCTACTTCGTGTTCCGATCGGCGGCGGCGGCGGTTCGCGCCACGCTGGCGGCGCAGGCGGCTCTCGACTCTCATCAGTGGCCGGAAGGTCAGCAGGTGCGGGTGCGAATGGGGGTCCACACCGGTGAGGCCGCCGCCACCGAAGCCGGGAACTATGTCGGTCTGGCAGTTCACCTGGCCGCCCGGATCAGCGCCATGGGCCACGGTGGACAAATCCTGGTGAGCGAACCGGCTCGTGCGGTGGCGGCCGCCGATTTGCAGGAGGTGGGGTTCCTCGACCTCGGCCTGCATCGAGTGGCGGACTTCCCGGAACCGATCAGGCTGTATCAGGCGTACCGGGGCGAACCCGTGGTGTTCGCTCCGTTGCAGTCGGCGCTCGAGGCCTCGCTCCCGGCGACGATCGGCCGGTTCTTCGGGCGGGAGCAGGAGATCGCCGAATTGGCCGGGCTCGTGCAGTCGCAGCGACTGGTGACGGTGCTCGGTCCGGGCGGCACCGGCAAGACCCGCCTCGTCATCGAAACCGGTCGACGGCTGCGTGCGACCGGCGTCTTGGTCCACTTCGTCGACCTGACGGGAGTCTCCGACCCGACGTTGCTTCCTTCGTACATCGGCGCCACGCTGGATGTCGCCCAGGACCCTGACGTCTCGCCTATCCGTCAAATCGGCGCGGTGCTCGGGAGGACATCGGCAGTGCTCGTGCTCGACAACTGCGAGCACTTGATGCCGACGGTCGCCCGGCTCGTTGCCGACGTGCTTGAGGTGGATCCCAGGTCACGGCTGGTGGCGACAAGTCGCATTCCGCTGGGTGTGGCCGGTGAGCGCCTCTTCGACCTCGAGCCCCTGTCCGTGGAGGAGGGCGTGCGCGGCGGACTGGCGCCGGCCATTTCATTGTTCGGTGATCGAGCGCGGGCCGTGGCCCCGGAGTTCACCGTCGACGCCCGGACTGTGGGGTGGGTCGAACGCATCGTGCAGCGCCTGGATGGAATGCCGTTGGCGATCGAGCTTGCCGCCTCGATGATCCGTCTGCTCCCGATCGCCGAATTGGCGGACGTGCTCGACGAGCGGCTCGATCTGCTGGAGGGCGGGCCCGCCCGCCCCGACCGCCACCGGTCATTGGCTGCTGCCCTGCGCTGGAACGTCGAGTCGCTCGACGAACGGGCGACCCAGGTCTTCCAAGCGCTCGGAGTCATGACGGGTCCGTTCGCAGTGGACGACATCGCCGCGGTCGCCGGTCTCAGTTCGATCGACGCGATCCCGGTCGTGTCGTCTCTGACCGATCACTCCCTCGTCAAGCGCACCGCTGGAGCCGGTGGGCTCATGTTCCGGATGCTCGAGACGATCCGATGGTATGCGCTCGACCGTCTGCGCGTAGACGGGCAGGAAGCCGCCGCGCGATCCCGGCACCTCGAGAACTTCCGTCTGGTCGCCCGCCGCGCACGTGCCGACTTGCGCCGTTCCACTGCACCGGAGGCCCTCCGTCGCCTCTGGCCGCGGCGGCCGAATCTCCTGACAGCGCTCGACTACGCGATCGAGATGGACCAACTCGAAGCGGCGGTCGAGATCGTCGAGGGTCTCGTCGACGCCTGGACGGTGCGGGCCGCTGCACGCGAGGCGCGGCTGGCGACCACCAAGGTGTTGGAGGCTGTGAGCGGACGGGATCCGGCGTTGGAGTTGCGAGCCATCGTCGCCCGATTGGAGGTGTGGCAGTCCCAGGGCGTCGGCATCGCGCCGGAGCGCCCGATCGCCGAGAGGGCACACGAGCTCGCGCTGATCACCGGTGACCGAGCGGCGGAAGTGCGAGCCCGCATCTGGCTGATCGGGGCGGGGAACCTCCCGTTCGGTGACCCTTCGGAACTCGTCTCGGAACTGGAGGAGATCGGAGAGCCGCGAGCGGCGACCTACGGGATCGAGGGACTGGGATGGATGCTCTGGTGGCAGGACCGTCGCGCCGAAGGTGCCGCGTTGTTCCGCCGGCTGCGCCGGCGCTCGCTCGAAGCAGGTGATCCGCTCGGCGTCCTCGCGGCCACCTCGGGAGTACTGGCCACGGTGGAGGATGCAGACGACATCGCCGCCGCCCGGGCGTTGGTGGAGGAGATGTCGGAGTTGGTCGACGCCCTCTCGTGCGGATGGTGGGAAGGATTCCACCTGCAGTGGGAGGCCTCGCACAGCCGTCAGATGGGGCATTTGGAGGAGTCGGCGGAGTGGCTCGCCCGGGCCTACCGCATCGCCCGGGAGCGCGGGACGATGAACCAGGTGGCGTTCGTGACTTCCAACCAGGCAACGGTGGCCTGGCTGCGCGGCGACCTCGACACGACGTACGCCAAGACGGTGGAGTTCGCCGACGCGAACCGCCAGGCCGCCGAGGACCCGCTCAACCCGTTCGTGCTCGAG
>CAZCRP010000330.1:0-3357 GCA_964501055.1 uncultured Acidimicrobiaceae bacterium | reverse complement strand
ACCACTGCGGCGGACACCGACGTCGCCGTCCCGGTCACCGTGCCGCGGCGCGCCTTCGACACGGTCTTGCCGAGGACGTCCTTGTGGCTGACGGAGGCGGCGCTGCGAGCAGTGGCGAATACGAGGACGAGCCCCACGATGGCCCACACGGCAACCGCCGGGTCGAGGAAGAACGCGGCCAGGCCCATGGCCGCGACGGCTCCACCCTGGACGAATGACGCCGCCGCCCACACCCACTTCCTGCGAGGAAGTCGCCGTATCCGGTGCCCGATGAACAGCTGGGGCAACAGCGAGAAGGCCTCCCTGAGCGGGACCAACAGCCCGATCGCCGTCGCCGACCCTCCGAGCGCCCCCACCAACCACGCCAGGACCAGCTTCGGATCCACCAGTCCGTCACCGATCTTGGAGGCGGTGAGGGACGCCAGATGGAGTGACAGGTTGCGCGGTTGCTCGTCGCAGGCTTCCTCGGGGATGTCCCGGCACACCCGATCCGCACCTTCCCCGAACACCAGCTCGAGCATCTGCCGACTGTGTCGCGCAGCCATCGAGACACGCTAACCAGGGCACGTTCGACCTGAGATCGAGCAGCGACCCGTGATAGGTTCGGCCCCATCATCAGAAGGGGATCCATGACTACGCGAGTCGCCATCAACGGCTTCGGGCGCATCGGGCGCTGCACGTTCAAACAACTGCGCAGCGACGAGCGCTTCGAGGTGGTGGGTGTCAATGACCTGGCTCCCCTCGACGAGCTCGCCTACCTCCTCAAGTACGACTCGGTCCACGGTTGGTACCCGCGCAAGGTCTCGACCGAGGATGGGTTCCTGGTGGTCGACGGGCACAAGGTGCGCTTCACCGACACCCGCGATCCCGGCGAGCTCCCGTGGGACGAACTGGGAGTCGATGTCGTGATCGAGTCGAGCGGCGCGCTCCGCTCCCGAGAGGATGCCGGCGGCCACATCGACGCCGGCGCGTCCAGGGTGATCATCTCGGCGCCGTCCGACGGCGTCGACGCCACGCTCGTCTACGGCGTCAACGAGGACACCTTCGATCCGGATCGCCACTTCATCATCAGCAACGCGTCGTGCACGACCAACTGCCTCGCACCCGTGGCCAAGGTGCTCCACGACTCCTTCGGCGTCGAACACCTCTTGATGTCCACCATCCACGCCTACACGAGCAGCCAATCGCTCATGGATCAGCCGACCCGCAAGCGCCGGCGGGGCCGCGCGGCCGCCCTCTCCATCGTTCCCACCACGACCGGCGCGGCCAAGGCGACCGCACTGGTGATCCCGGAACTCGAGGGGCGACTGGACGGGATGGCATTCCGGGTACCGGTGGAGAACGGATCGGTGGTCGATCTCACCGCCGCGCTGAATGCCGACGTCACGGTCGACGACATCCACGCCGCGCTGCATGCCGCCGCCGAAGGACGGATGCGCGGCGTGCTGAGGGTCACCGATGAGGCGCTGGTGTCCCGTGACATCATCGGCGACCCCCATTCGTCCATCGTCGACTCCGAGTTAACGATGATCCTCAGAGGGAATGTGATCAAAGTGGTGTCGTGGTACGACAACGAGTGGGGCTACTCCGCCCGCTTGGTCGACATGGCAGCATTGGTGGGTTGACCCCGGGCGAGAGGGAGGTCGAAGTGGCCGGAGGTCGGATCAGCCTCGGACGCTGGCTGGGAGTCGGCGTCACGATCGACGCCTCGTGGTTCATCATCGCCTTCCTGCTGGCGTGGTCGTTCTCCTTCCTCTACGAGACCGCCTTCCCCGGCGTGGATCGGCTGGCATCCATATCGCTGGGGATCGTCACCGCGCTCTTGTTCTTCGTCTCGGTGCTGCTCCACGAACTCAGCCACTCGGTCATGGCCCGACGCGTGGGGATCCCGGTCGAAGGCATCACCCTGTTCATCTTCGGCGGGGTGACCCAGACCAACGAGGAGGCCAAGACGGCGGGCGACGAGTTCGCCATCGCCGTGGTCGGACCGCTCACCAGTCTCGGCCTGGCAGGAGTCTGCTGGGCGCTCGTCAACCTCACGGGCGAAGCCTTCCCGGAGATCGTGCGGTATGGGTTGGGGCACCTGGGCTGGCTCAATCTCGCGCTCGGGATCTTCAACCTCATGCCCGGGTTCCCACTCGACGGGGGCCGGGTGTTGCGGTCGATCCTGTGGCGTGCCACCGGCGACCTCGATCGGGCGACGCGGGCGGCCGTCACCGGCGGCAAGGTGGTGGCATCGGCGCTGGTCGTCATCGGGCTGTTCATCGTCGCCACCGGCGATCTCAGCGGGCTGTGGTACGCCGCCATCGGTTGGTTCCTGTACCAGGCCGCCGCCGCCTCCGGTCAACAGGTGGTTGTGCGCCGCGTGTTCGAGGGGCTGGTGGCGTCCGACGTCATGGCGCCCCGGCTCGTCACACTGACGGACTCCACCACGTTGCAGGAGGCGGTCGACGACTACTTCCTGCGCTACGACCATGCCGCCTTTCCCGTCGACGATCGCCACGGCGACACCATCGGCATCCTCACGCTGCGCGCCGCCCGCCAGGTCCCCCGTGATGCCTGGCCGATGCGCCAGGTGTGGTCGGCGATGACACGACTCGAGGATGCCTGCACGTTGGAGGCCGACACGCCGATGGAGGAGGTGCTCCGCCGTCTCACCGAGAACGAGGACCAGCGGGTGCTCGTGACCGACGGTCCCAGGGTCGTCGGCATCATCACCCCGCGTGACATCGCCCGCTGGGTGCAGCGTTCGGAGGAGTTGGGGCTCTCCGAGCGGGGTTGACGAATCGGCGGCGCGACCGCGGAAACACGGTGACAAGGGTCCTTTGGCCGTACCGACGGGAGCTCACAAGGCGCATGGTGATGGGATGACGACCAACGACGCCGAACGCCTGTTGGAACTGGAAGAGTCCGCCGAGGGTGTCGAACTGTTCCGCCCGCCGGGCGACGAGCTCCAACTGGACAAGGCGCGCGACCAGGCCGAGGCCGCAGGGTGGATTCCTGCGAGCGACGACGCTTCCGCCGTACCGAGTTCCCGCCTGGCGGCTGCCCGGGCGCGCCGGGACGACCTGCGGACGGCGATGCGGCACCTCGAGACAACCGTCGCCGGACCGGCTGCGATGGCGGACTGGTACGAGGCAGTGGCCGCGGCGGTGGACCGGCTCGAGCAAGCGCTGACGGACCACATCGCCGTAACCGATGGGCCAGACGGCCTGCTGGAGGAAATCGTCGAGGTCGCTCCCCGGCTCACACACGAGGCCGAAGCGCTGACGGCTGAGCACGAAACCCTCGTACAGAGCCTGACGCGGGTGCGCCGCTCGATCGCCGAGTCCGACGGAGCCGGCAGGGTGCGCCGTC
>CAZCRP010000329.1:0-3369 GCA_964501055.1 uncultured Acidimicrobiaceae bacterium | reverse complement strand
GATGCCGACCACGGCCGCGGCCGCCACCGAGGTGAGCGCCACCGCCACTCTCCGCGGCAACGCAGTCACCGTGGCGCCGGCGACCGTGGCGCCGAGGTCGACGTCGTCGGGGAGATCGAGGAGCGGCAGGCTGCGCACCGCGGTCCGGGCAGTCGCCAGATCGTCGAGCTCCGAACGGCACTCGTCGCAGCCGGCCAGGTGCCCCGCCACCCACTTCGACTCCGATTCGGCCAACTCCCCGTCCAACATGGCGGACAGCAACTCGGGACGGTGGGTCATCCCAGCCGCTCCTTCAAGAGCTTGCGACCCCGGTGGATGCGGCTGCGCACCGTGCCGATCGGCGAGTCGATCGCCTGGGCGATCTCCTCGTAGCTCATCCCGACGATGTCACACATCACGATCGCCTCGCGGAACTCGAACGGCAGGTCCAGGAGAGCCTTCTGGATGTCCTCACCGAGACGGATCGAGGCGAGGACGTCGTCGGCCGCAGGGGATGACACGTGGGCAAGACGGTCGACGTCGTCGGGGAGGGGTGCGGTGGGCCGTCGGTTTCGCTTGCGGACGTCGTCGAGGAAGGCGTTGCGGGTGATCCGCCACAGCCAGCCGTCGAAGGAGCCAGGCGTGTAGCTGTCGAGGCCGCGTCGGACGCGCAGGAGAACCTCCTGCACGAGATCCTTGGCATCGTGGGGATTGCCGGTGAGGCGGTACGCGTAGTTGTAGATCTTCCGCCCATGGGTACGCGCCACGTCCTCCCAGGTCGGGATGGAGGGATCGTTCATGGCGCCCTCGGCGGTTCCAACGTCGCGGAAGCGACGGGAGTTCCTACGTCGTGGTGTCCTCGTCGACGTCCTCGGCGCCCTCTTGGACTCCCTTGCGGAACTCCTTGGCAGACGCACCGAGCGAACGGGCGAGCTCGGGGAGCTTGCGGGCACCGAAGAGCAACACGAGCACCACGAGGATGATGATGAGTTCTTGACCTCTGGGCACGGTGGCCTCCTTCGGCACGCATCATACCGGCGGCCCTCCCTACTGGGCGATGCCGGTTGGACGCCGGGGGGGCCCGGCGGGTTCCGTCAGCCGAGCGACAGCCCGTCGACGAACTTCTGCAGGCGCTCCCGGGTGAGGAACCGGATCCGTGGCTCCCGCGCCTCCTTCTCGTAGATGCCGAAAGGGGCGTACTTGTCGGAGACGAACAGGCCGCGGTCCGTGCCGGCGGTCTGGAACTCGAAGAGGAAGCGCTGGATCGCCTGCTCGTCGACCTCCGGGTGACCGTCGGGCGTGAGAGGGTCCTCGCGGATGAACGTCCGCTCCCCTCCCTTCTGTGCGAACCAGGTGTGGTCGGCGATACCGGGCGTCACCTGGTAGCCCACCAATCCCAGCATTCCGGTCACCAACTCGGCGGCCGTCATCGCGGCCGGGTCGATGCCCTGGGTGCGGAGACCGGTGTCGACCGCCTTGGGGATGCGCACTTGCCGGCCGATCGGCCCGATCTGATCACCGGCGGCCCGCGACGGAAGATCGAGCCTGGTGGGCCCTTCGCTGACGAGGACTTCGAGCGGATCCATGGCGATGGCGCTGAGGTTCAACAGCGAAGCGCCGGTCGCTTCGGGCAACTGGCCGTCGGGAAGGCTGCGGATGGCCAGCTCCCGCGGCTGAGGCATGCCGGCGTAGACGGCGATGTCGGTGATGGGGGGCACGGACGTGTCGTGGCGCCGTTCCCTGACGACCTCGATGGCCTCTCCCATGAGCACATCACGCAGCACGTCGTCGACGTCGGGCGGCAGCGGCACGGCGAAGGTGACCTTCGCCACTCCTTCCTCGACCTCGAACCCGCTCACCTGCGGGCGGGGACCGCCCTTGGTCGGATCTTCGACCTCGACCGCGACCTTGCCGGCCCGCCGTCCCCCGAACATCGACGGCTTCGCCGGCTGTTCACCTTCGAGGATGGCTTTCTTGTCGGGGCGGACCCGCCTGAGCAGCAGTCCGACCACGAACAGCACGACGGCGATGATGATGAGGGGAAGACCCAACTCCAAGAAAAACTCCTCTTCGGTCTTCGACCAGTGTACGGAACGAGCCGCCGGCGGTGACGATCAGGAGGCGCGGCGGGCGGCGACCATGCGCTCGCGGCGGACCCGGCGGCGCTCCCGCTCTGACATCCCTCCCCAGATCCCGAACTTCTCACCGTTGACGATGGCGTACTCGAGACAGTCGAGCCGCACTTCGCACGCACCGCAGATGCCCTTGGCGCGCCGAGTCGAAGCTCCCCGCTCCGGGAAGAACAGATCCGCATCCGCCCCGCGGCAGTTGGCGTAGTCCTGCCACGAGAGTTCGACCACCGCCAGCGCCTCGATGAGTTTGCTCTGCATGCGGGGCTCCCCCTCACATCGTTGTAATTACACCAATGTGAGCATGACAGACGGGACGCGCGTCGTCAAGGGGACCAGTGAATGATTGGTGAAATGGCGCTTTCGTTCCGATTCGGCATAATCGGCCTTCGTCGTCGATCGCGAGGTTGGAAGTGGCAGTGACCACCCGGTCCGGGAAACGGTCGGTCCCGTGGCCGATCGAGTTCTACCGATCGGCCGTCGGCAAGAAGTGGGTGATGGCCGTCACCGGCATCGTGTGGCTCGGCTACCTGTTCGCCCACATGATCGGCAACCTGAAGGTCTACATCGGCTTCCTGCCCGCCGAGGCCGCCTACGAGATCGACCTGTACGGCGAGGCGCTCCGCAGCCTGCTCTTCCCGCTCTTCCCCCATCACGTCGTGCTGTGGATCCTGCGTCTCGGGCTGATCGTCGCCCTGGTGCTCCATGTCCACGCCGCCTACAGCCTGACGGTCATGAACCGCCGCGCCCGGACGGTCGGCTATCAGGGTCCCCGCCAGTACCTGGTCGCCAACTACGCCAGCCGCACGATGCGCTGGAGCGGGGTGTTGGTGCTGGTGTTCATCGCCTGGCACCTGGCCGACTTCACCTGGGGCATCGCTCCCTTCGCTCCGGCCGGCTGGGAGCACGGAGCGATCTACGACAACTTCATCGCCACTTTCAGCCGGGTGCCGGTGTCGGTGCTCTACATCGCGGCCAACCTGGCGCTCGGCCTGCACATCTATCACGGGGCCTGGTCGATGTTCCAGAGCATCGGCGTCAACAATCCCCGCTTCAACCCATGGCGGCGGTATTTCGCGATGGCCTTCACCGCCATCATCGTGATCCCCAATGTCAGCTTTCCCATCGCCGTGCTCACCGGGATCGTGAGCTGAGCATGGTCATCAGCCTCGAATCCAAGGTCCCGGGCGGTCCGCTGGAGGACAAGTGGACCAAGCACAAGTTCGACACCAAGCTCGTCAACCCGGCCAACAAGCGGAAG
>CAZCRP010000328.1:0-3373 GCA_964501055.1 uncultured Acidimicrobiaceae bacterium | reverse complement strand
AGCGAATGCCCCTCCGGGTGCAGGTCGATCGATTCGAGGAACTTGCCCGGTGTGACGAACTGGCGGTTCAGCTGTGGACGGGCGGACGGGATCGAGACGTCCAGCCGGGTGGGCTCGCCGCCGCCCGCGGGATCGAGCAGGTGGAGATCGGCGCCGGCCTGGTAGACGATCCGCCGTCCATCCGAGCTCGGGAACCGCACGTAGAAGTCGTGGTGGTGGGTGTGGCGGGTGAGAGAACGGCCGGTGGGGGTCACCGAGTACAGGTTGCCGACGCCTTCGTGGTCGGACACGAACCAGATCCGGCGGCCGATCCACATCGGTGAGGCCAGGTTCCCGGGGAGGTCGACCAACAATTCGAACTGCCCGTCTCCTCGGCGATCGACCCACAGGGTGCCGGCCAGTCCCCCCCGGTACCGTTTCCAGCGGGCCGGATCCAACCCGTGACGGCTGATCACGGTGCCTGTTCCTCCGGGAGCGTGGTCGATCGCGACTGCCGGGCCGACCGGCACCGGGGTGGCGGAGCCTCCGCCGGTCGGAACCCGCCACAGATGGAGCCAGCCGGTGAAGGGCTGGCGGTGGTCGGTCGCTGCCAGCACCGCTTCCCCATCCGGCGTCCACCCCGCCACCCTGGTGTTGGCGCCGAAGTGGGACAGTCGACGGGTGGGGCCGCCGTCGACCGGCATCATGAACACGTCCATCACCCCCTCGTCCCGGCTCACGAACGCCAGTTGCGAACCGTCGGGCGAGAAGCGCGGATGGAACTGCATTCCTGGGTTGGCAGTGAGACGCCTGGCATCACCGCCGGCGGTGTCCACCGCCCACAGGTCGTCCTCGGACACGAACACGATCGTGTCACCGTGAATGGTCGGATGGCGGTAATAACCGCGTTGTCCCACGTGATCTCCTCGGCCAGTCGACGACGGACGTTACCGGGTGGCGCTCAACGCCAATGGTCGGAGAGAAAGTTCCGCAGGCGCTGGTCGTGCATCACCGGGGAGGCCTCCCTGACCGCCACATGACCCGCCCCCTCGACCGCCACCAACTCGACGACCTGCGGGCGCAGTTCGGCCATGCGGCGGCTGGTTTCGATCGGGACGGTCAGATCGCCGTCCCCGTGGAACACCAGGGTCGGGACGGAGAGACCATCGATGCGCCGCAGATAGTCGATCGACGCCCAGTTGACCGAGATGCGCAGCGCGGTGAGCGCTTTGGCGATCTCGGTGATGGTGACCGGGAGCGGGATCCCCGGGAACAGTTCCTCGCGGCTGGCGGCGAAGTCGACCGTTGCCCCCATGTCGATGTTGGGGGACTCGAAGACCAGGGAGCGGACCGGCGCATCCGGGTGCTTGTAGTGGTAGCTGAGGGCGATGGCCGCCCCGGTCGAGTACCCGACGATGGCGATCTGGTCGGCCCCCCTGGTCTCGGCCCAATCCACCGCCGCCGCCAGGTCCTCCCACTCGGTGAACCCATACCGGTAATAGCCGCTGGGATCGGCCGGCTGACCGGCATCGTTGCGGTAGCCGATGATGAGTTGGTTGTACCCGTCCGCCGCCAGCGACTCGGCGATGGGAATCGCCTCCTCCAAGCTGGCCCCCTTGCCGTGGACGTGGATCACCCACTGGCTGCGGGTGCCGTCGACGTGCCAGGCGGCGATCTCCCCGACCGGCGACCGATACGCCACTTCCTCCACGACGACCTCTCCCACGCTCGGATCCCCGAACCGGAGATCCGCCGGCGGTGTGAACCCCTCGTCCACGAGCCGGTCCGAGAACATCCAACCGGCGGCGGCGTGGACCACGACGACCACGATCAGCAGGACCAGCACAAGCCCGCGCCACAGACGGCTGGGCAGGCTCGAAGCGCGAGCGGCGTGCATCATCGTGATTGTGCTCCAGCGCGCCGACGATGACGTGGATCCGGCGTCACTCGACGACGAGGCCGCCGATCAGATACCCGTCGTCGTCCACGACGGGGATGGGGTCGGGATCGAAGTCCTTCCAGATGTCGGCGACGTCATCCAAGGAGGCCCCCGCCCCCACCGACCTCGGTTCCTCCATCAGCTCCGAGACCGGGACGCCCGGTTCCGCCAGGTCGAGCGCCTCGCGTCGCACGATGCCCACCAGCTTGCCGGCGTCGGTGACCGCCAGCATTCCCTCGTCGTGGATGCGGAGGATGTCGATCGCCTCGCGCAGCGGCGAGACGTAGACCGGCTCACCCATCTGCTGGAAGGCGCGGCGGGGAGCGGACCGCACCACGATCACCCCGGCGGGGGCGGCTTGCAGGAGCCGGGCCCCCTTGCCGTAGAACGTCCGCTGCAGCCAACTCCCGCCGGGAGCGCCCAGCACGAGGGTGGCATCCTCGGGCAGCTGTGAGGTGAGCGTGGCAGCGTCGGATGCCTCGAGCAGCCGGTACTCGATGTCAGGGATCTGGGTGTACAGCGTCTGGATGAGTCCGAGTGCCACCGCCTGACTCTCCTCGTCGCGGTACGCACACACCATCGAAGCGGCCAGCCCGGTGGCCCGCCCGATCTGGGCCGCCACCGCGGCCGCGATCGGCGAGTGGGGACCGCCCGAGACTGCGGCGACGACAGACCCCGACGTCTCCAGGTCGACGCCGTCCGGCACGATCTGGGGGATGAGGTCGAAGCTGGACGAGAGCCGGCGCGACACCACGGCGTCCGCCCTGGCCTGGATGCAGGCTCGTGCCAGGTCCCCCTCGGCGCGCAGCGGTTCGACCGGTGACAGCACGGCGGCGAGCTCGGCACATCCCTCACCGCGGGTCCACATCGTCGGCGCGCCCGAGCGGAACATCTTCATCGGCACACGAGGACCGTATCAGAGCCCGATCCCGAATGGCCGCGGGTCGGCGCGACCTCGTTATGGTCATGCCCCGTGCACATCGGAGTTCTGAAGAACGACGCGGCCGGCGAGCGGCGGGTGGCGCTCGTGCCCGAGATCGTCAAGAAGCTGGTGGAGGCGGGTCATCGTGTCACCGTCGAGCCGGGCGCGGGACAGGCGGCCGGATTCACCGACGAGGCGTATCGCACCGCAGGGGGGACCGTGGAATCTCCCGCCGGCGCGGACGTGCTGGTCGTGATCGAGCTCCCCGCCCTCGACACGCTCCCAGGCGCCTCCGTCCTGGGCATGCTCCGACCCTTCGACGATCCCGAGGGGATGAAGAGGCTGGCCGCGACCGGAGTCACCGCCTGGGCGTTCGAGGCGATGCCGCGCACCACCAGAGCGCAGGCGATGGACGCGCTCTCGTCCCAGGCCACCGTGGCCGGGTATCAGGCCGTCCTGGAGGCGGCCGTCCTCTCCGATCGCTTCTTCCCGATGCTGACCACGGCCGCCGGCACCATCCGCCCCGCGTCGGT
>CAZCRP010000327.1:0-3390 GCA_964501055.1 uncultured Acidimicrobiaceae bacterium | reverse complement strand
CCGATGGTCGGCGTCCTGGAGCCGATCGAAGGCGGCACGCTGCTCCGCATCGGCGGTGACGACCTCGACTGGATCGCCGGCTACCTCGCCTCGCTCCGCGTCCGGTTCCGAGTGCTCGACCCGCCGGAGTTGGCTGCCTCGGTCCGCAGCCTCGCCGCCCGGCTCTCCGAGGACGCCGCCCACGTCACCTGAGTCGGCGCACTGGCACAATCTGCGGCATGTCCCGACCCACCGGCATCGTGACCTTCGTGTTCACCGACATCGAAGGCAGCACGAGGCTGCTGGCAGACCATCCGGACACGTACCCGATGGTGGTGCGGCGTATCCGGCAGCTGGTCGACGAGGCGAGTGGCCGTCATGGGGGCGTGGTGGTCGGCCACGAAGGCGATTCGTGCTTCGTCGCCTTCCAAGACCCTGATTCGGCGGTGGAGGCGACGGCGGAGATTCAAACCGAACTGGCGGCCGAGGCATGGCCTGCCCCCATCGCGCCGCGGGTGCGGGCCGGAGTCCACACCGGGGTGGCAGAGCGGCGAGGGAAGGACTACTTCGGACTGGCGGTTCACGTCGCCGCTCGGGTTGCAGACGCCGCCCACGGTGGGCAGGTACTGCTGTCCGACGCCACCCGCGCGTGCCTCACCGCCCACAGCCACCAGCTGCGCGAGATGGGGACGTACCGGCTGCGGAATCTGGACAGCCCGGTGCGGCTGCACCAACTGGTGGTGGCGGGAACACCCCCGGAGTTCCCCGCCCCGCGCGCGATACCCGCCGCCGGTCCCCTCCGCCCACCCGCCACGTCGTTCGTGGGGCGGGAGGCCGAATCCGGCCACATCGTCCGGCTGCTGGACGACGTCCGCGTGGTCACACTGTTGGGGCCGGGAGGAATCGGCAAGACCCGGTTGGCGCTGCACGTCGGTAGCGAGTGCCTCGATCGCTTCCCTGATGGAGTCTGGTTCGCCGACCTCACGACCACCAACGATCCGGCCTCCGTGGCGGACGTGATCGCCGATGCGGTGGGGGTATCGGTGCGGGCCGGTCGCGACGCCGCGTCCGTGACCGCGGAGGTGCTCTCCCGCGCCCGGGGTCTACTCATCGTCGACAACTTCGAGCATGTGATCGAGGCGTCGCCGTTGATCGCGCAGCTGGTGATGGACACCGAAGCACTGCGGATACTCGTGACGAGCCGCGAGCGGCTGCGGCTCAACGGCGAGACGATCGTCGACGTCGAACCGCTCACCGTGGACCCTCACGGTGCCGCCGTCCGGCTGTTCGTCGACCGGGCGAGGGCGGTCCGCCCCGAGTTCGATCCGACGCCAGCCGACCTCGAGGCCATCGTGGCGATCTGCCGCCGGCTCGACGGACTGCCGCTGGCGATCGAGCTCGCCGCCGCCAGGGCACGGCTGCTGCAGCCGAAGGAAATCGCCGACCGCCTCGCTCGCTCCGCCATCAGCCTCGGGGCGGGCGCCCGCGACCTTCATGCTCGCCAGCAGACGATACGGGGCACCATCGAGTGGAGCTACCAACTGCTCACCCCCGACGAGCGCGACGTGCTGGAGCAGTTGGCGGTGTTCGCGGGTCCTGCTCGGGTCGACGCAGTCGAAGCGGTGGTGGTGGGCCCTTCCTCCGTGAGCGATGTACTGGTCGGGCTGGTCGACAAGAGCCTCGTCCACCAGCGGGTCGACGGCGCCGGCGAGACACGGGTGCGCCTGCTCGAGCTCGTCGGTGAGTTCGCCCACGAACTGGCGGATGCTCGTGAGGACCGCCAGGCGCTGGGGGCCCGTCACGCCGAGTACTTCGTCCGCTACACCGCCGCCACCGGCCGATCGATGCTCACCGCCGCGCCCGATCCGTCGATGCGCCAGATCGAAGCCGACTGGTCGGACATCGTCCGGGCGTACGAGTGGAACCTGATCCACGAACCAGCCCAGGCGTGCGCCATCTTCTCCTCCCTCGGCTTCTTCTTCCACACCACCGGCCTCATTCACACCGCCCGCAGGTGGGAGAACGAGACCGCCGACGTCGATCGGCCGCCGGCGGCGGAGGCCTGGCGCTCGATCACGGTGGGATACGTGGCGTTCGGTTTCCGAGATCTTCCCGCCGCCCGAACCGCGTGGGAACGGGCGATACCGCTCATGTCCTCGACCGGGGACCTGCTCGGCGAGGCGTGGGCGACGATGAGTCTCGGTGCGACCTACCTCGGCGATCCCGACGAGCACGACACGGCAGTCGAGCGAACCCGAGCCGGGATGCGACTGGCGGAGTCGGCCGACTCACCGGTGCTGATCGGACTCGGACACAACATCCTCGGTGAGATCGCCAGGGTCAACGGCCGCGACGACGAAGCCGACGACGCCTACCTGGCCGGCATCGCGGTCGCCCGCCAGATCGACGACCACTACCGCGAGGCGACGCTGCTCGGCAATCGCGTCTACATCGCCACTCACCGGGGAGAACTCGATCTCGCCCTCGATCTCGGTCGCGCCGCGCTGGCGATCCATCGTCGGCACGGACACCGCAATCAGCTCCCGTGGGTCTCGATCGCGATGTCTGGAGCGGTGGTCGGACAGGGTCGCGCGGAGGACGCCGCCATCCTGCTCGCCGCGGCCGAGGAGTCGGCCCGCCGTATGCACTTCGAGGAAGGCCCAGGCGATGTCGCGGAGAACACCGCGATTCGCGAGTCGATCCGTCAGCGAGCCGGCGGACGTTTCGACGAGTGGTACGAACGGGGAAGGCAGCTGTCGTTGGAGGACGTGCTCGCGGCCGTCGTTCAGGCGCCGGTGGCCGGCTGAAGCGACTCGGCCACTACCAGGATCCGCGCCAGGGGGAGCGCCGACTCGAGGCGGTGGGTCACGCCGTGCTCCTCCCACAGCAGCACGTTTCCTGCCAGCCGGGTGGTCTCCTCCTGCTCGATCCCGTCCCGCAGGTAGGTGACGACGTGCGGGGCGCCTTCGATCCAGAAGCCGGTGGTGCCCCGCAGCGTCACGGGACGCACATCGGTCTCGGGGCCGATCCGCTTCGAAATGAGTGCCGAGTCGACCGAGGCCCGGAACTGGATGTGGAGCAGACCCACGTCTGACCCATCACCGGCCGGCAGCTCGGATGTCGCGTGCCACAGCGTGGTGACCCGCCCACCGTCGAGGAACACCTCGTGAGGGGCTTCCAGCGCGGCGGGGACGAGCAGGGGGAAGTCGATCACATCGGCCGCCTCCGTCAATGTCGATAGCCGGCCGAGATCCAGGTCACCGCCGGCGGCGGGAAGCTCGCCGGTCCGGCGGATCTCGATTCCGACCACCCCGAGCAGGTCCGCCACCACTGTGCGGCCGGCCGGCGTGAGAACCGTGAGAAGTGCGACGGCGGTCACCATGGCGAACGCCCATCGGGGACCGAGCCCGC
>CAZCRP010000326.1:0-3390 GCA_964501055.1 uncultured Acidimicrobiaceae bacterium | reverse complement strand
CCCCTCCGGCGGCGGCTTCACCCCGCCGACCCGTCTCGCGGCGGCATCGCCGGGCTCACGGCGCTCAGGCCGGCCGGAGCGCGATCAGCGCCACGGACGTGCCCGCCGACCATCGCATCTCACAGAGGAAACCGCCATGGCCAACATCAAGTCACAGATCAAGCGCAACCGGCAGAACGAGAAGGCCCGCCAGCGGAACAAGGCGGTCCGCTCCGAGTTGAAGACCCGCGAGAAGCAGGCTGTTGCCGCGGCAGGCTCGGACGACGCAGACGCCGTCTTCCGGGCGGCGCAGAAGAAGATCGACCAGGCGGTCGTGAAGGGTGTGTTGCACAAGCGCACCGCCGCCCGCAAGAAGGCACGACTCGCCAGGCGCCTTGCGTCGACCGACTGATCGCACCGGGGACGCTCATCGTCCCACCATCCACCGGCACATCGCGACCGTGAGCCGCTCCATCGTGATGCGGTGCATCGGCTCGGGTGCCGACTTCAGGATCCGGTCCGCCCTGACCAGCGCCCCGACGGCCTGACGCAGGCTCGAGTCCTTCACCTTGGCCCGGTTCCGCCAGAGGAACTCGATCGAACGATCATTCGCTCTGGCTCCCATCTGCTGGCGGAAGTCTTCGATGTCGGCGGCGGACAGCGCCACCGCCCGGCGACGGACCTCACTCTCCAGCGCGCCGAGCAGCACGAGAGGGTGGGTGTGGGTGAGGAGGTCCCCGAGCCTCCGGAGCGCTTCGCCCACATTGCCCTTGGTCACGGCATCCGTGTAGAGCCAGGTCGGTTCGTTGGGACGATTCCGGAACCGCTCCCTGATCAGGTCGCCGGTGATGGGCTCCCGTGACCCGGTCAGTTGATCGAGCGCCTGACCGAGCGAGGCGGTGTCGGTCCCGAATCGTTGGATGAGCGCCTCCGCGCCGCCCTCGTCGACGGTGAGCCGGCGCGAGCGGATGGCGGCCATCAGCCAATCACGACTGTCACGCTCGCGCAGCTTCCTGACCGACTCGACCTCGCCCTGGGCCTTGAGCACCTTGGCGAAGGCGGCCGGCACGGCCCCGACCGACAGCACGGCCAGGGCCACCGCTCCTCGATCCATCACCGCGACCAACTCGGCGAGCACGCCGGCTTCGTCCACTGTCAGCTGGTGGGCGTCGACGATCAGCAGACCTGATACGCCGCCGAACAACGAGGCCGACTGCAGCAGCGGGATGGCCGGCTCGATCTCGGCCCGCAGTGCCCCGGAGCCCTCCTCGCCGGCTCCCCGGCCGGGGACGTCGATGCGGATGATCTCGTCGACCTGGGCGGCGGCGAGGAACTCCTTCGCCTTGGTGAACATGAGGTCGCGTTCACCCGGCCCGGCATTGCTCGGGCCGGAGACGTGCAGGATCACAGCCGGAGCGTACCGCGGGGACTGGCGGTCACGGACCGACGAGCAGCGAGCCGTCGAACTCCGTGACGCCCTCCGGCAGGCGGAGCGAGATCCGCCGTTCCTCGGACGTGCCGGCGTCGATGCGGCCGATGTCGACCGGGAGGCGAATGCCGACCACCCCTAGTTCGATGGTCCCGAACCAGTCATGATCCGACTGGTTGTCGACGGTGATGAGGACATCGATGTCGGCGGATTCGGATGGCCCTGCGCCGAGTTGCACCGCCAGGCCACCACACAGGTGTCCAGGGTCGTCGGCGGTGATGACCGACGAGCCCGTGACGATCGGATCTTCGTTCTCCAAGAGGATCACCTGAAAGGGGGTGTCCACCCGCTCGATGCAGCTGAGGATGTGGGTGAGGCCCCGCAGACTCGACTGCGTGACCGGGATGAGGAACACCACGAACAGCGCCACCAGGGCGAGACGAGTTCGCAGAAGGGCGGGCACGTCGGGCAGTGTCGGCGGTCGGCTGATGCATGTCAACGACCGGACTCGCGCGTACACTCGCCGCCGATGGCAGCTCCACGCACGATGTCCCTCCGTCGCGCTCGCGACATCACGCTGCTCGTCGGCTTGCTCCTGATCGGACTCGTCGTACTGACGATGGTGTTCCGGGAGGTCGACCCGGTGGAGATCACCGCCACCATCGCCTTCGCGCCCGTCTTCGTGGCCTTTCTCTTCTTCGGGTGGAAAGCCGGCCTGCTCGTCGCAGCGCTCGCCGCCGCCGGTTACGTCGGGATGCGATGGCGGGCGATCACCGTCGTCGGCATCGGCCCGTTGTTCGGCACGATGGTGTCTCGCGTTCTCGGGTATCTCGCTTTCGGAGGGATCGGAGGCTGGGCCGCCGAACAGCTGCAGGCGGCCATCGACAAGCTGGAGCTGCATGACGAGGTCGACGACACGACGGGCTTGGGCAACGCCCGCGCCGCCATCGCCGCCATCGACACGGAGCGGGCGAGAGCGGAGCGCTACGAGAAGATCGTGTCGATCATCGTGTGCTCCTTCGAACTCCCCGACGAGGTGAGCGACAAGATCGCCGCCACCGGTCTCCGCCAGCTGGGCGCCGCCATCGCCCACGGGGTGCGCGCCTCGGACATCGCCGCCCACGTCGAGGATCAGCGCCGTCACCGGCTCGTGATGGTGCTGCCCGAGACAGGGGCCCTGGGCGCCGAGACCGTGGCGACCAACCTCGATCGCGAGGTGCGGGCTCGTATCGGGGCGCCGACCGAGATCACCGTCATGACCTGCCCCGGCGACGACGAGCGGGTCGAAGACCTTCTCACCGGGCTCGCAGTGCTGGTCTGACGAGAGGTTCTGCCGGCACTCTCATTTCGAGCGGCCACCCAGATAGTCCGCACCAGAGTGCCGGCCTGAGAGCGTGAGACACTCTCGGTCACCACCCGGAGCGAGCCGGACACCACGGTGACGACGATGTCTCCGTGCAGGTCCGTCCGATAGACCTCCGCTCCCGCCTCGGAAAGCAACGCGAGCACCCATCCGACGGGATGGCCGAAGTGGTTGTCCCCGACGGTGACCACCGCCACCGAACCAGCGTGCGCGGCCAGCCACGCCGGATGGGAGGTGGCGGCTCCCTGGTGTGGGACCTTGAGGAGATCGACCCCGTCGATGACCACCTCCGCCTGCGCCGCGGTCTCGATGTCACCGGTGAGCAGCATCGTCGCGCCGTCGATCGTCACCAGCAGCACGATGGACTGGTCGTTCGGGTTGGCGTAGCGACGAACAGGACCGATGACCTCGACGGAGTCCGATCCCACCATCAACCGGTCCCCCACCGCCGGCCTCTCCACCGGCACCCCGGCTGCCGCGGCCGCCCGCAGCAGCTCCTCGGACGACGGGGTGGAGTGCGGCGCGAAGGCCGCCCACACGCGCCCGACCGGGATCCGTCCCAGCACGCCCGCCACACCGGCGGCGTTTTCGTTCTCCGCATTGAAGATACCGATGTCGA
>CAZCRP010000325.1:0-3396 GCA_964501055.1 uncultured Acidimicrobiaceae bacterium | reverse complement strand
ACCCGGGCCGCAGCCAGCACGTTGCGGCTCCCGCGTACGCCCCCATCCAGGGCCAATTCGCCCACGGAGACGACCGCCGCGACCTCCGCCGGCACCAGCCTGGCTGCGGTCAGAATGCCGAGGGCGATGGGCAAATCGAACACGGAACCACTCTTGGGCAGCGCCGCCGGCGCCAGGTTGACCGTGATGTTCCCGGTCGGGAAGCGAAAACCGGTGGTGGCAAAGGCCGACTTCACGCGGTGGGTTGCCTCGCGGACCGCGGTGTCGGGAAGGCCGACGATGCCGAACTTGCCGGGTGCCCACGCCACGTGGGTCTCGACATGGACGGGACGGGCATCGACCCCGACCTGGGCGGCGGAAGCAGTGGAAGCGAACATGGCGTCGAACGGTATGGAGAGGGGCTGACAGAAACGGACGGCGCGACGACGCGCGGTTCGGGGAACGTGCCAACTGACGGGGTGACAGAACCCCGCGGGGATGGTCGAATGATCGCTCGTGAGCAGGCGTCCTCGACCTCCGATCCCGCTGCCCGCCCGCCGTCATCTTCGGTCGGCGCAACGGTGGGCAGTGGCGATCCTCGGGTTCTACGTCGTCGCCGGATTCGTCACCGCCCGGGCATCGGGCGATCCCCGATCGTTCTGGATCGTGCTACCTGCCGTCGGGCTGCTGGCTGCCTCGTTGCTGCACCGGGTCACCGCGCTCCACTACCTGCTGGTGGTCGGCACCTGGGGCGCATTGGGCTGGTTGTTCGGCCGGCTGGGTCTCGGACTGGTGGTCGGCACGGCGTTCGTCGTTTACCTCGTGGTCCGGTCACGAACCCTGCCCTCCGATCTCACGGCTGACACGATTCTCGCGGCCGCGGCGGACGCGGTCGGTCCGGGCGCCGAACGGTTCGTGGAGGAGTTCGCGGGCATCGGATACCGCCAAGTCGGCGCGTACACGTTCCGTGCCATGGGAAATGAGATCGTGGCCTCGGTGATGAGGGGACCGGCGAACGACCGCTACGCCATCGTGACCGACGCCATCCTCACCGTCACGAGCCGCTTCGGCGCCCGCTCACTCGTCACACGCAACTCGGCCGTCTCGCGCCTGCCGCCGTTCTCCCTCGACAATCCGCTGCGCGGCGCGGATCCCGAGGAACTGGACCGGAGCCACTCGGAGGCGCTGGCCGTCGTGTCACCTCACGCCCGGCCGGATCCCCTGCCAGTCGACGGAGTCGCCGCGCTGGCGATGGAAGACGAGCGACGAACGATCGGCTGGATCCGCACAGAGCGCGCCCACCTCCAGCCGGGCGGTGGCAAGGGCCACGGCGCGCTCGCCTCCCACCCCGGAGCGGACACGCTCATCTTCGACTGGCTGACGCGCCCGGTCGAACACTGAGGCTCAACGGCCCTGAAACTGCGGCGGGCGGCGTTGTTGGAACGACACAACACCCTCGATGAAGTCGGCGGTGGTGAAGCAGATGGCCTGGCTCTGGCCCTCCCAGTCCAGCGCGTCCTCGAAGGAGACGTCCCAGGCGTGATCGAGGCCCTGTTTGGCGAACATCTGGGCCAGCGGGGCTCCGGACAGGAAACGGTCGATCTGCTCGGCCACTCGCGCCTCGAGGTCTTCGGGCTGGACCACATCGAGGCACAGGCCCATCCGCAGGGCTTCGTCGGCATCGACGATCCTCCCCGACAGCGCCAGGTCCTTGGCGCGCTGGGCGCCCACCACCCGCGGCAACAGCCACGAGCCGCCGAAGTCGAGCGTGAGACCCCGCCGGACGAAGATCTCGGCGAAGCGGGCCCTGGTGGTGGCGAGCACGACGTCGCAGCCGAGGGCCATGTTCATGCCAGCACCCACGGCGACTCCGTCCACGACCGCCATCGTCGGCTTCGAGATGCGGTGCAACGCGAGAGCAGCGGAACCGGTGACCTTCATCCACTTCTTGCCTTCCGCCACACCCGGGGTACGCGGATCGTCGCCCACATCGGCCCCTGCGCAGAAGTCGCCGCCCTCGCCCCGCAGGACGAGGATCCGGCGGTCGGAAGACTCGAAGTCCCGAAACGCCTCCGCCAGCGCCGCCCACCCATCGGGGGGGATGGCGTTGCGCCGCTCCGGACGGTCGATGGTGATGGTGCGGACCTCGCCGCGGTCCGCGACGCTGAGCCAGGTGGTGGGTGCGGTCATGACCGCCGAGAGTACCGAGCGTCGCGTCTTCGGGCGCATGCCCGGTAGCGTCGTGGTCATGGGCTTCAACCCCTTCCGCCAGCACGAGCGAACCGCCCTGGACATCGCCATGGTGGTGGGAGCCATCGCGCTGATGCTGGGAGCGGTGGTCTGGGCCGTGTTCGGCGGGTGAGCGTGGACGAGTTCGTGGTGGTGCCCGTCCAGCCGTATGCCGCCCGCAAGACCTACCTGTGCCCGGGCTGCGAACTGACCATCCTCCCCGGGAGCTACCACCTCGTGGTCGTGCCGGAGCACACCCCCGACCTCCGCCGCCACTGGCACCGGGGGTGCTGGCATCGGGAGCTGCGCCGGCGACACGGACGCTCACTCGGGCGGCAAGTCCCGTAGCCAATGCACCTCGACGCGATCGGCGTGGAACGCCACGCCCACGAGATCGATGCGGCGAATGCCGAGGATGACGGCCAGGTCGCGGACCTGGCTGCGCTTCGCGTACGGGATGCGATCGTCGATGCGCAGGGAGCCCCGAACGGTCCGCACCTCGACGACTGCCCGCCGGCCGCCGCAGCGGACGACCAGATCCACCTCACCCCGACCTACTGCCACGTTGCGGCGCTCTACCACTGCTCCGAGCCTGCCGAGTACCAGCGCGGCGATCTCCTCACCCGCCCGTCCGAGGCCCGACCTGTGATCCATGAAAGGGACATATCGCGTGGCTGTGACGGATCGACGACCGACACCTGGTAACGTGGTGTCAGCCGCTCCGGGTGGGAGGCAGCGCCGCTCCAGGCATTTTCCCCCGGCGACCACGGCTTCGTCTCACCGGCTGGACCGCCTCTTCCACCGATCTCGGATCCATTGCTTCGAGCGAGATCACACCAGCCAACGATTGCCCGCACGCGCGGGTGAGGAGACACCATGACCACCTTCGCCGAACTCGGCCTGTCCCCCCCGTTCGTGAGCATTCTCGAACGGGCAAACATCACCCAGCCCTTCCCGATCCAAGCGGCCGCCATCCCCGATGCGCTGGCAGGCCGCGATGTGTGCGGCCGCGCCCCGACCGGCTCGGGCAAGACCTTCGCCTTCGGTCTCCCGTTGCTGACGGGTCTCGGCACGGCCAGGCCGCACCGCCCGCGGGCGCTCGTACTGGTTCCCACCAGGGAGCTCGCCGATCAGATCGCCGGCGAGCTCCGTCCGTTCGCCAAGGCCGTCGGCCGCTCGATCGCCGTT
>CAZCRP010000324.1:0-3397 GCA_964501055.1 uncultured Acidimicrobiaceae bacterium | reverse complement strand
GGCTGATTCCCGCGCTGCCGTTGCTGGCGGCGGGGATCATCGCCGTCAGCAAACAGCCGCAACGGAAGTGGGCCGCCGGGCTCGCCATAGGTTCGATGGCCGGTGCGTTGCACCGCGGATGGTTGAGCCTCAAGGATGCCCTCACCGGTGACGACCCGGGCGCCGTGCTCGGCGCCGCCGAGACAGGTGAGGACCACGCAGTGTCCGAGTACGAGGATGCGCTGGAAGAGGATCTGCCGGCCGATGTCCGCTCGGTGATCGAGCGTCAGGCGCGAGCGATCCGCAGCGCCCACGACGAGGTGAAAGCCCTCCGCGACTCTCGGTGACGTCCTCGGTCCCGCCTGCGTATCGAACCGATACGCGGGCGGGGCTCTTTCTTGTGACGAGGCAGGGCGATTCGTCAGCGTTCCCAACCGGTGAAGGAGTCGGTGATCCAGGCCGGACGGTCAGGGGCGCGGCCGTCGTAGAGCATCTGCCGCCACTCCTCGTCGGTGAGACGCTCGGCTCGCGGGACCCAGAACTCGTAGAACGAGTACACGGCTCCTCGCGCGACTTGGAACCGGCCCTCGTCGTTCGGTACCAGCACGTAGATGAGGTCGATGTGTCCCGTCCCGATCTGCAGCGCCTCCTCCGGGTTCGACATGATGTCGGCGACAACGGCCGACATCTCGTCAGGTCCCGTCGCAAAGCCGCCGGTCTGTGCGTGTGACGCGTCGTCGTCTGCAGCTGCCAGCAGCCAGAGCAACTCGAATCGCGAGGCGATCGATTCGATCCACTCGTTGTCCGCCGGCGCGATCGGCTCTGCCGCCAATTCGTCGCGGGCGAGATCGGCGAAGCGACGGTACATCTCGTCGAGCCGGTCGAGGATGTCGGCCGAGTCCGCCGTCAGCAGCTCCCGGGCGGCGAACCCGTCCCGTACGAGGAGCGCCACCGCCGCCAGGCGGTCGTAGACCACGGGCTCCGGCTCGACCCAGTGTCGAGGTTCGGCGGGCACCGGCGGTCCTTCCCCCTCGGCGAACGCCTGCTTGGCGTATAGGAGGGTGTCGTGCTTCAACTCCGCATAGGAACCGAACCCGGTCGTGTGAGTCTTGGCGGCCCAGGCGTCGGTGCGCATGAAGTCCGGGTACGCAAGCCCGTGGGGAGACCACATCGGCTCGATGGCGTACAGCCAGGCGTCGTAGACGGTTGCGGCCCACTGGGAGATCTCCCGTCCGCTCACCAGTGCCCGGAGGTCGGTGAGCTGGGTGTCGTAATCGGGATACTCGACGGGGATACCGGCTTCGCGCTGGATCCCGTATGCCCATTCGCTCCCGAACGCCGCGGCCACATCCAGCACCGACGCCCGCAGCCGTCCGACGCCGGCACCGTCCGTGACGTTGGGGAAGACCAACTGATCGAGGATGAAGGAGTCCAGGACGAATCTGGCTCCCATGACCCGCATCGATGCTCGCTCGGGATCGATCGCCACCGCTCGGGTCCCGACGAGTTCCCGCGCGACCCGCGTCAGGAACTCGTCGTCGAGAGTCCCCCCACGCCAATCGGGTTCGAGCGCGTCGGCGGCGGCTACCGCCTCCAGCGGTGTGAAGTCGTCGGCCAATCCCACCAGGAAGGCGGTCGGCTCGTAGATGTCCGCCCACATCGTCCTGAGGTGTTCGTCCGAGACGATCAGATCGGCGAGGAGCAGCCCTGTGCGCAGTTGACCGGCGTCGGCCACCAGGAAGCCGTACTGGCCGAGTACCGACATCGCCCGGAAGTAGCGGCCCAACTCGGGCGTGCTGGTGTAGTGCCCTCGGGGGCCGAAGAGCGAGTAGTCGACCTCGATTTCCAGCAGCGGGGAAGGGGCGACCATGGCGTGATCGGTGATCAGGGCGACTTCTTCTGCGATCGCGCCGGTCGGCGGATCGCCGATTCCGAGGAGCGCCTCGAGCAACCTGCCCAACCCGAGGATCTTGGTGGCCTCGTCCTCCAGGCCGATGCCGGCGAGGCGGTCCGCCTCGTTGTCGGCCCGGGCGGACAGCGACCGCGCGAAGTCCTCGAGTATCGGGAGAAGCACCGTCTGTTCGGTGTCACGGAGGATCTTCGAGAAAGCGAGATGCCAGTAGTGGTAGGCGGCGTCGACGGTGACGAAGAGCGGCTGGCGCCCGGACTGGTCGACGTGGCTGTACGCCTCGTGGAACTGGGCGATACCACCGTCGTAGATGACGAAACCATGCGCCTCCAAGAGCTGGCGGGCGTTCTCCGGGACCCGTTCGGCCCACAGCACGCCTGTCAGCGAGTTGGGGGTGGGCGGTCCGGCGTAGGGCGTGGCGTCGTCGAGCAACGGGATCTCCGCCAAGGTCGCGAAGGGCTCGGTCGGCCGCTGTCCGGTGTACTGGCCGCTGGGCACCGACGTGATGGTGGTGGTGGTGGTGGTGGTGGTGTCGTCGGTGGCGGCGCTACACGCCTGAAGCGTCAACCCGCACACCACCAGCAGGGCGAGTGTTCTCTTCACGGCCCCAGCGTGGCCCTTCGTGCATCCGGTTGCTAGGGCCGAAAGTCGCCTGTCGGGAGGCGGTCGAGGACGAGAGGATCGGAGCGGCCATCGAGGTCGGCGTCACCGCAGGCCAGGCTGGCAGGGCCGGGAAGGAAGGCGGTGGCTTGCAGCCCCGCGGGACGCCAGACGGCCGCTCCCGTGCCCCACACCGCGGGGGAGTCCAGCGTGCGATATGCCAGGGTCAGCGACCCGTCGCAGACGACGAGCGCCGCGATCGGCGCCGGCACCATGCCCGCCTGCCAGACCGGGGCGAGATCGTCGGGCCGGAAGACCCCGAGATGCACCGTGTACCCGTCGGTGTCCGTCCATCCGATCCCTGCCAGTCCGTCCCGAACCGGGTGGGGGCCCGAGTGGGCGCGATACGACACGACCAGTTCCGGCTCTCCTCCCGTGAGCGGACCCATCGCCGCCGCCATCACCTCCCCCCACGGAAAGGGGCCGGCGTAGGCCGAGGGTCGCGTGAGCCCCTGGGGACTTCGGTGGAGGCTCCACCACGAGCCCTGCAGGAAGGCGGCGTTGCCCTGCGGGAGATCCCACCCCGTGAAGCGCACGCGCAGGTCGTGGTGCGAGGTCGTGCCGGTGCGATGTGCGATCACCCCCTGGCGGTCGGCGAGCACCTGCAGCACCACGCCGCCTCCCGTGGCCGGCCCGCGCTGGTCGAAGAGGAGGTTGCCGAGGCTGGTGGCGACGATCGAGGTGCGGTTCCCGTCGCTCGCCACGAGCACCGGCTGCGAAACGTGCGGTCCGTGCCCCCACACCACGTCTGTTCCCCATGAGACGAGGAGGTCGGCGATCCGCAGCATGCGCGGGTCGGACTCGGGCAGATACTCGACGCCGCCATGGACGGAAACGATCACCCGGTCG
>CAZCRP010000323.1:0-3401 GCA_964501055.1 uncultured Acidimicrobiaceae bacterium | reverse complement strand
ACCGGCCGGTGACGGTGACGCTCGCCCGGGGCCGCGCCCGCCCGCGCACCGTGGTCGTCAGGGCACTGAAGGACGAGACGATGCTGCGCTACCGGGACTGGGTCGAAGCGAATCGCCGGAGAGTGCACGAGGAGTCGGAGGGCCGCGCCGGCTACCTGCACATTCCCGACATGATGGGGTGGGGGTACAGCGAGTTCAGCCGTGGCTGGTTGTCGGAGGTCGAGCGCGACGGGCTCGTGGTCGACGTCCGCTTCAACCGGGGCGGCAACGTCAGCCAGTTGCTGCTGCAGCGGCTGCTCCGGCGCCGGCTCGGCTTCCGCGTGACGCGCTGGACGGAGCCCGCGGGTTTCCCCAGCGAGTCGCCCACCGGGCCGATGGTGTGCCTCACCAACGAACTGGCCGGGTCGGATGGCGACATCTTCAGCCACACGTTCAAGCTGCACGGCCTCGGTCCGCTGATCGGGACCAGGACGTGGGGCGGAGTGGTGGGAATCTGGCCGCAGCACGCGCTGGTCGACGGCACGGTGACCACACAACCCCAGTTCGGCACGTGGTTCACCGACGTGGGATACGCGGTCGAGAACTACGGCACCGATCCCGACATCGAGGTCGTCATCGCCCCCCAGGATCACGCCGCGGGGCGGGATCCGCAGTTGGAACGGGGAATCGCCGAGCTCATGGCGAGGATCGCGGCCGCCGAGCCGCTCCGTCCTGACTTCGGTCCCGAGCCGTCGGTGAAGCCGCCGACCCTCGACTAGATCTCTGGTCGGGGCCGGATTCTCGAACGCCCCGAGACGGGGTGACCGACCGGTAACTAGTGCGTTCGGGTGGTTGGAAAATGATCAAGTCGTCCAACGGGGGCGACGAAGACCACACCATGCGAGTGGGGACAAGAGTATTTGCAGTGGCGCTCAGCGCCTTGCTGCTGGCGACGACGATGCCGCTGGTGGCGGGGGCCTCCGTCGATCCGGTGACAGCTGAAAACCAGTTCGTCGATCTTATCAACCGGGAGCGGAGCGACCGCGGTCTCACACCGCTCGCCACCCACTCCGACCTCGTCGGCGCCGCCAGGTCACAGGCCAAGGCGATCCGGGACGCCGGCCGCCTGTTCCACAATCCGAACCTGAGTTCGGTCACGAGCGGGTGGACGAAGCTGGGTGAGAACGTCGGCTACGGAGGAAGCGTCACCTCGCTCCACCTCGCCTTCATGAACTCGACCAGTCATCGGGCCAACATCCTCGATCCCGCCTACACCCACATCGGCCTCGGTGTGGTGGTGGACGGTTCGACGCTGTGGGTGGCGCAGGTGTTCATGCAATCGACTGTGCCCGTGACCCAGTCGACTTTCTCGACTCCCTTCCGGGACATCGCCGGTCTCGCCTACGAACAGGACATCCTCGCCCTGTTCGCCGCCGGCGTGACGTCCGGGTGCAGCAGCGATCGGTTCTGCCCCTTCGGCTACGTGTCGCGGGGGGAGATGGCGAGTTTCCTGCAGCGCGCCCTGGATCTGAAGGCGACGTCGATCGACTTCTTCTGGGACGTCTCCTTCTCGGTCCACCGGCCGGCGATCAACGCCATCGCCAGCGCCCAGATCACGAGCGGATGTGGAGGTGGCCGCTACTGCCCGGGCACGGTTGTGTCCCGCGGCGAGATGGCGACCTTCCTCACCCGGGCGCTCGACCTGCCGCCCGCCTCCCATGACTACTTCCGCGACGACAACGGATCGCACCACGAAGCCTCGATCAACGCCATCGCCCAGGCCGGGATCACCACCGGCTGCGCCTCGGGCTCCTACTGCCCGTGGGGCGCCGTCACCCGCGGCGAGATGGCCCGCTTCCTGGTCCGCGCCCTGGATTTGTAACTCTGCGCAGCTGGCGCGGGTGCCCGGGCGAGGGGGGCAGCGAGCGTCAGCGAGCTCGTCGGTCCACGGTGGGAGGTTTCCCCCCTCCCCGGCCTGCGGCCGGTACTCCCCCCTGCTGGGGGAGAGAATGTCTCTCTGCCCCATCCCCGGCCTGCGGCCGGTACTCCTCCAGCGCGCGGAGCGAGGGCCGGTTTCGGATTGCCGGGTGGGGGGTACATGACCATTTGCACCGAAAGGAGGCCGCCGTGGAGTACCTGGAGAGAGTGTGGGACAACGTCGTCGACGTCCTTCCCCAGATCGTCTTGTTCTTGGTGATCCTCATCGTGGGCTGGATCGTCGCCAAGGCGATCGCCCGCCTACTCGACACGCTGCTGGAGAAGATCGGATTCGACCGCTGGGTCGAGCGGGGCGGGATCAAGCGAGCGCTGTCTCGCAGCGAGTACGACGCCAGCGATCTCCTCTCCAAGGTCGTCTACTACGGCCTGATCTTGGTGGTGCTGCAGCTGGCGTTCGGTGTCTTCGGAGACAATCCGGTCAGTGACCTGATCGAGGGGCTGATCGCGTATCTACCGAACGTGTTCGTCGCCATCCTCATCATCGTCATCGCGGCATACGTGTCGACTGCCGTCCGGGACATCGCCCGGGCCTCCCTGGGTAGCCTCGATTACGGCCCCCTCCTCGCCAACGTGGCGTATTGGGCGATCCTGTTGGTGGGTGTCTTCGCCGCTCTCGACCAGCTGAGGATCGCTCCGACGATCGTCAACGGACTCTTCTACTTCCTGCTCGCCCTGGTCGGTGGCTCGCTGATCATCGCGATCGGCGGCGGCGGGATCGCGCCCATGAGGCAGCGCTGGGAGCGTTGGCTGGCGCGGGCCGAGAGCGAGGTACCTCGGATCGCGCGGGAAGCCGGGTCGGATGACCCTGTCAGGGAGACCGGAATGAGCCCCACGACACGGGAGCCGGCGCCGGGCCGCATTGTCACCGACAGCGACTTGGACGACAGAGGGCCCACCACACCGGGCAGCTTCGATTAGGACGAGATTTCAGCACCCTGTCCGCCACACGCAGCAGAAGGTAATCGCCGCATACGGGGCCCTCGCCGCAGTTGAGAGCTGGTGGTGGGGCTATCCAGCGGGTCCGTCTCGTGGGGCGAGTTGTTCGATCATCGTCTCGATCCGGCGGGCGCGGGTGGCGGGACGCTTGGCCGAGTAGATCGACCACAGCCACTGGCGTTTGGCGGAATTCGACAGCGCCCGGTACGCCGTCTCGGCCGCCGGGTCCGCGTCGAGGGCGGCCTGGAGGTCGGCGGGAACCACGAGCGCCTCGACCTGGTCGGTCTGCGACCACGACCCGTCCGCCTTGGCCCGGTCGATCACCGTCTGGCCCGCGGCGGTGATGAGGCCCTGGCCGGCCAGTCGCTCGATCCGTTCCTTGTTGCTGGCAGACCAGATCCCGCCTGTGCGTCGGGGTGAGAACCACTGCATGACGCGGTCGTCGTCGACTCGCCGTGCCTGACTGTCGATCCACCCGAAGCACAATG
>CAZCRP010000322.1:0-3438 GCA_964501055.1 uncultured Acidimicrobiaceae bacterium | reverse complement strand
AGCACCAGTTCGGAGTCGAGCGCCGGGTCGTGGAGGATCGCCACCCGTTCGTCGAACTCGGTGACGGTGCCCTCATCGGCGGGCCAGGAGGCGACGGGCCGGCCGTCGACGCCGATGTCGCCGACCGCGTCCTCGCGGGAGAACACCAGCCGGGCGGTCGGATCTCCCAGCGTCTCCCGCAGCCGGGATTGGAGCTCGTCGAGGGGGAGGGCGCCGCCGAGCCGCGGGATCAGGTCGGCCACCCGCGCCTGGGACAGCCTGGACCGCAGCAACTCGAACAGGATCACGCCAGGGAGCACGACCAGCGCCCCGTTCTGCAGATAGAGGTCGCCCCGCAGCGCCGCATCCAGCGGGACGAATCCCGGCAGCCCCTCGGCCAGCGCCCGGCGGACGGGCAGCACGACGAGCAGGAGGATGAACGGGATCAGCGCGGTCCCCACCGCGCTCAGGTTGCGGCGGCCCACCTGGGAGGCAGCCCGCCAGCGGCGGAAGAGGCCGAACACCACCAGACCGAAGACCACCGACACGCCGATCCCGGCGAAGGCGAGCAGGCGATCGAGCACCACCGGATCGTCACGAATGAGCAGCAGGTGCGACGGGCAACACAGGTCGTGGTCCACCACCCAGCCGTAGTGATCGATGAAGGCCGTGGCGGCCGTCGCCACGAGTGCGACCAGCGTCAGATACCCCGCTGCCGCCCACCGTTGCCAGCCCACGAGCCGGCCCTCGGGGAAGGTGTGGAGGATCACGAACAGCACGCCGTAGGCGGCGACACTCGCCCCGATCGCCTCCCATTGGATCGCCGGTGCGATGAACACCAGTCGCCCGATCCAGATCAGGGCGAACGCCACCATCAGCGTCCCGATCCCCGAGTCGGGGCGCTGGCGTTGCGCCGCCAGCCCGGCGAGCAGGAACGCCCATCCGACCGCGAGCTGGATCCACAGCCACTCGGGCACGTCGAGGGTGAGGCCGTATCGCTGCAGGGACCATTGCTGGACCCAGAAGGAGACGCCGCTGAGGACGGCCGCCGAAACGAGGGTCACCCGCCGTGTCATGCCACCCGCCACTATGGCGGCTGCCCCCCTCCCCCGCCTCCGGGAAAACCCGCTTTTTAGCGCACGAAGGGTGCGAGGACGCACCCTTCTGCGCCCCAGAACGAACCCCTTCCCGATCCGGCGCCCGTGGGGCAGGTTGCGCCGATGACCGACCTCTTCGAACTCGCCTCCCGCCAGCACGGACTGCTCACCCGTCGTCAGTTGCGCGAACACGGCGTCGATCGGCACAGGGTGGCGCGTTGGCTCCGCTCCGGGCGGCTGGTCCTCGTCCATCCCCATGTCCTCGCGACCGCCGGCAGCGTCGCCTCACCGAAGCGGGACGTCCTCGCCAAGGTGCTCGAAACGGGGCTCGACTCGTGCGCCTCCCACACCACCGCCGCCTGGCTCTGGGGGCTCGGTGGCTATCCGGCCTCACCCGTCCACGTCGTCGTCACCCGACAGAGCCGCCATCACGAGCGCCTCGACTGGATCGTCCATCAGTTCACCGGGCTCCCGCCCCACCACCGCTACCTCGTCGACGGTGTGCCGGTCACGTCGCCGGCCCTCACCATGCTGCATCTCGCCCAGATCGTCGGTCAGAGCCGGCTCGAACGGGCGATCGACAACGCCTGGAACCTGCGCCTCCTCACCGGGAGTGACCTGTTCGATCTCGATGCCGAACTCGCCATCCAGGGGCGCAACGGGATCATCGCCCTCCGCAAGGCGGCCCGGCGCCGGGGGGCGGAGTGGGTGCCGCCCCAGTCCAACCTCGAGTCCCGGTTCATGGAGCTGATGGCGTCGCGAGGTCAGGGCGATCTTCGCCGCCAGGCACGGATCGAGGGTGAGCGATGGGCAGCCCGGGTCGACTTCCTGCACGAGCCGTCACGGACGATCGTCGAGATCCAATCGGAGCGGTATCACACCTCGCTCACGGACCGCGAAGCGGACCTCGTGCGAAGGAAGCGATTGGAGTCGGCCGGCTTCACCGTGGTCGAGGTGTGGGACACCGAACTCTTCCAGCAGCCCGACGCAGTCATCGACCGGACCCTGACGGCTATCCGGCGGGTGGCCTGAACCTCGGTTCTTTAGCGCAGAAGGGTGCGTTCACGCACCCTTCATGCGCTAAAAAACGGCAGCTGGCGGACGAGGGCGGGGGCGGAGGTGGAGTCCCAGCGGATTTCGACTTCGTCGCCCGGTTCCGCCTCGCGGCGGAGGAGGGACAGGCCGATCGGTGCGCCGACGAACAGGGACTCGCTGACCGACGTGATCCGGCCCAGCTCCCGCTCCCCTGCCCACACGCCGGCCCCCTCCGGCGGGAGCACGTTGCGGGTCACCGCCAAGCCGCGCAGCTGACGGTTGACGCGACCGCGGCTGTCGATGCGGGCGACCAGCTCCTGGCCGAGATAACACCCCTTCGTGAACGACACCGCCTCGGGCACCAGCCCCGTCTCCTGAGGGATCGTCGACTCGTCGACGTCGCGGTCCATCACCGGCTCGCCCGCCTCCACCCTGGCCGCGGTCATGGCCAGCTCACCGGCGCGGGTCACCTCCGCCAGCCCCACCTCGCCGATCATCAGCACCCGATCGAGCCCGCGGGCAGGGAACGGAACCCGCACCGTCCCGTCCGCCTCCACCCACCGCTCGCCGACCTCGGCGACCTCCCGCGAGCGCGGGCCCCACAGCGACCACACCGGCCGGTCCTCGACCGCGATCGTGGCCTTCACTCTGATCTTGTAATGGCCGAGCCGCTCGGCGACCCGCTCCCCCAGCCCCGCGTCGGAGACGATGCCGACCCGTTCCGGCTCTCGCATCAGCCACAGCAGCGCCTCCAACTTGCCCTGCGGGGCCAGCAGGAACGAACGTGCGACCGCACCGGGTTCCATCGCCTCCACGTCCTGGCTGAGAATCCCCTGCAGGAACCCGACCGCCCCCGGACCGTCCACCCACACGACCTCGTGGCCGCCTTCGACGACCGCCACGTCCTCCCGGATCGCCCGGTGCTCGGCCATCACATCGCCGTAGCTGGCACGCATCAGCGCATCACCTCCGCCCGGGCGATCGCGACCAGCGCCGCCGCGGCCTTGTCCATCGTCTCGTCGAACTCGGCGGCGGGGTCGGAGTCGGCCACCACGCCGGCCCCTGCCTGCACCCACGCCTTGTCGTCAGCTGCCACCACCGTACGAAGGCAGATCGCGGTGTCGACATTCCCGGAGAAGTCCAGATACCCCACCGCGCCGGCATACGGCCCCCGCGCCACCGGCTCCAACTCGTCGATGATCTCCATCGCCCGCACCTTGGGCGCGCCGGACACGGTGCCGTGCGGGAACGTCGCCCGGATCACATTGACCGGGCCGACTCCCTCCCGCACGGTCCCCGACACCCCGGAGACGATGTGCATCACGTG
>CAZCRP010000321.1:0-3465 GCA_964501055.1 uncultured Acidimicrobiaceae bacterium | reverse complement strand
GCCCAGCAGATGGCCGGTCATCGACTTGGTCGACGACACCGGCACCGCCCTGGCGACGTCTTCTCCCAACGCCACCTTCAACGCCACCGTCTCGGTCGAGTCGTTGGCGGGTGTCGAGGTGCCGTGGGCGTTGACGTAGTCGAGGGCGGATGGCTCGAGGCCGGCGTCGGCCAGCGCCGCCCGCACGGCTCGCGCGGCGCCGGTCCCGCCAGGCTTGGGGAGGGTGATGTGGTAGGAGTCGGCCGACATCCCGTACCCGGTCACCTCGGCATGGATCGTCGCCCCCCGGGCGAGCGCTCGGTCCCGCTCCTCGAGCACCAGCACCGCCGCCCCCTCCCCCATCACGAAACCGTCCCGGCCGGCGTCGAACGGGCGTGAGGCGGCCTCCGGATCGTCGTTGCGGGTGCTGAGCGCCCGTGCCTGGGCGAAGGCGGCCACGGCGTAGGTGGTGATGGCCGCCTCCGATCCTCCGGCCACCATGACGTCCGCCGCTCCCCTCCGGATGATCTCCGCCGCATCGCCGATGGCGTTGGCCGAGGCCGAACAGGCGGTAACGGTGCAGGACACCGGACCGAGCAGGTTGTGTTCGATCGACACCAGGCCGGCCGGCATGTTGGCGATGATCTTGGGGATCCCGAGCGGGCTCACCCGGCCCGGCCCTCGCGCGTGCAGCACGCCGACCTCGTCGATGAACGTCTCCATGCCGCCGAATCCCACCCCGATCACCGCTCCGGCCCGTTCGGCCTCCGGGGAGTCGGGGTCGAGTTCGAGACCGGCGGAGGCCATCGCCTCCTTGGCCGCCACCAGGGCGAACTGGGAGCAGCGGTCGAGCCGCCGCGCCTCTTTGGGGTCGAAGTGCGCGGCGGGGTCGAAACCGGAGACCTCGGCCGCGATCGACACCTTGAAGTCGGCGGTGTCGAACAGGGTGATGGGGCCCGCTCCGGAGCGTCCGGCGACGATCGCCTCCCAGGTCGATGCCATCGTGTCGCCCACCGGTGAGATCGCTCCCAGGCCGGTCACCACCACCCGGCGCCGCTCGCCGGTCATCTCAGCCCGACAGCTTGCCGTGCACCAGATCGACGGCTTGGCCGACAGTGTGGATGTTCTCGGCTTCCTCGTCCGGGATCTTGACGCCGAACTCGTCCTCCAGCGCCATCAGGAGCTCCACCACCCCCAGTGAGTCCACCTCGAGGTCCTCCTCGAAGCTGGCGCCGTCGTTGATCTTCGACTCGTCGAGCCCCAGTTCGGAGACGAGGAGTTGATGCATCCTCGTCGAGATCTCGCCACGATCCATGGTCTCTCCTTCTCGTGTTGCGACGGCAGACTAGAGGGCGATGCCGCCGTCGACCGCCAGCACCTGGCCGGTGATGTATCCGGCCCCCTCCGAAGCGAGGAAGACGACGGCCGCCGCCACCTCCGCTGCCTCCCCGAATCGACCCAGCGTGATCCCCGCCAGCGACACCTCCTTGGCGGAGTCCGCGAGGGCGTCGGTCATGTCCGTGGCGATGAAGCCAGGGGCGACGACGTTCACGGTGATCCCCCGCGAACCGACCTCCTTGGCGACCGACTTCGACATCCCGATCAGGCCCGCCTTGGAGGCGGCGTAGTTCGCCTGCCCGGGGTTGCCGGCGATCCCCGCCACGGACCCGATCGAGATGATCCGGCCCCAGCGGGCACGCAGCATGCCGCGCAGCGCGGCTTTGGAGCACAGGAAGGCCGACCGCAGGTTGGTGGCGATGACGGTGTCGAACGACTCGGCGCTCATCCGCAGCAGCAGGTCGTCACGGGTGATGCCGGCGTTGTTCACCAGGATCTCAACCGGTCCGAGCCGTTCCGCCACGGTCTCGAACAGCGATGTCACCGCCGCTTCGTCGCTGACGTCCGCCCCGATCGTCACCGCCTGCCCACCCGCCGCCTCGATCATCGCCACCACCTCGTCCGCCGCATCGGAGCGGGAGGCGTAGTTGACGGCGACCGCGCAGCCGGCCTCGCCCAATGCCCCGGCGATGGCCCTTCCGATCCCCCGCGAGCCCCCGGTCACGAGGGCGACGCGCGTCACGCTTCGACTCCCGCTCCATGAATCGCGAGGCTGGGCTCGAGCAGGTCGAAGACGGTCCCCTCATACGGCGGCAGTTCGGCGTCCGAAGTGGCGAGGGGTGTCACCCGCTCGCCCCACTTCACCGCCGCCGCCGCCCATGACAGCCCGCCTCCGAACGCGGCGAAGATCAGGTTGGCGCCGGGACGGACCATCCCCTCTTCCAGCGCCTCGGTGAGCGCCACCGGGATCGTGGCGGCGGAGGTGTTGCCGTAGCGGTGCACGTTCAAGTACACCTTGTCGTCGGGGAGTTGGAGGCGCCGGACGGTGGCGTCGATGATCCGCTTGTTGGCCTGATGGGGGATCAGCAAGTCGATGTCGTCGGTGGACCATCCGGCCTCCGCCGCCACCTGCAGGGCCGCCTCTCCCATCCGCGTGACGGCGTTGCGGAACACCTCCGGCCCGTTCATCTCGATGTGGCAGTGAGCGGGTGAAGCCGCCTGGAACCCGGCTGTCCCGAACCCGGGAGCGGTGAGGTGCTCGGCGATCCTGCCGTCGTTTCCCAAGACGGAGCTGATCACCCCCACCGGCTCGTCGCTGGGACCCATCACCACCGCCCCGGCTCCGTCCCCGAAGAGGACACACGTCGTCCGGTCGGTGTAGTCCACGACGTAGTGGAGCTTCTCGACCCCGATCACCAGGATCCGCCGCGCCGTCCCGGCGCTGATCAGGGCGGCGGCCATCACCACCGCATAGATGAAACCCGAGCAGTTCGCATTGAGGTCGACGGCCCCCGCCCCATGGGCGCCGATCCTCGCCTGCACGCGGGCAGCGGAGGCGGGGATGAGCGACTCCGGTGTGCAAGTGGCGTTGATGATCAGGTCGACCTCGCCGGCTGGCAGGCCGGCGGCCGCCAGCGCCCGCCACGAGGCCACGGCACCCAGCTCCGAGGTTTCGACATGGGAGATCCGCCGCTCGTGCATGCCGGTGCGGGTAGTGATCCACTCGTCGCTGGTGTCGACGATCCGCTCGAGGTCGGCGTTCGTGAGCACCGTCGGTGGCATCGCCTTCCCCCATCCGATGATCTCGGCATTCGGCATCACGCACCTCCAGAGACGTCGATGGTAGAGAGCGCCTCGACGGCGGCGTCGATTCCCTCCAGGTCGGAGACCGCCACCGTGTAGGCGTCGTCGACGGTTCGCTTCGCCATGCCGGCGGTGACGTCGCCGGGACCGACGTGGACGAAGGCGCCGATTCCCCCCGCCGCCATGTTGCGCAGCGTCTCGGCGAACCGGACCCGCCCCACGACCTGCTCGGAGAGCAGCCGGCGGACATCGGAGACGGCGACAGGGGCGGCCGTCACGTTGGCGTAGACCGGAAACTTGCCCTCGGCCGGTTCGATCGCGACCAGCGCCTCCGCCACCTCGTGG
>CAZCRP010000320.1:0-3471 GCA_964501055.1 uncultured Acidimicrobiaceae bacterium | reverse complement strand
AGTAGCGCAGCATCTTCTCGGTGATGTCGAAGTCGGCGATCACCCCATCCCGCAGGGGCCGGATGGCAGTGATGTTGGCCGGGGTGCGACCGATCATGCGCTTGGCCTCCATGCCGACGGCCAGGGCTCTCCCGTTGGAAGAGTTGATGGCGACCACCGACGGTTCGTTGAGCACGATGCCTTGCCCGCGCACGAACACCAGGGTATTTGCGGTTCCCAGGTCGATGGCCATGTCTTGACCGGCGAAAGCGAGAAGTGTGTCCGCCATAAAGCGGGGGTTTCTCCCGAGCGACTGTCCGCGGAGTCTAGGCCCTCAGACCTGGTGGAGCGATTCCGCGACCTCGGTCAGAACCAGATGGCCAGCTCGCGGTCGGCGCTCTCGACCGAGTCGGACCCGTGCACGATGTTCTCGGTGATCACGAGGGCGTAATCACCCCGAATCGAGCCGGGCCCGGCCTCCACCGGATTGGTCGCCCCCATCATCGTGCGGGCCGCCGACACCGCCGACTCGCCGGACCATTCCATCGCCACGACCGGCCCGCTGGTGATGAACTCCAGCAGTTCGGGGAAGAACGGCTTCTCCACGTGCTCGGCGTAGTGCTCGCGGGCGATCTCCTCGGTGACCTCCAGCATCCGCATGCGCTCGAGTGTCATGCCCTTCGCCTCGAAGCGGGAGATCACCTCCCCCACCAACCGGCGTTTCACCCCGTCGGGCTTGATCATGATGAACGTTGTTTCGACTGCCATGGCCAGCGACGCTAGTCGCTGCCCACCCCCGCCCGACCGGGGGGGTGTGGCGTACCCTGGGTTCCCAGCTACCGCCACGGTATCCCACAGCCCACGGTTCGTCGTGTTGCAGCTGTCCCCGCCGAACCGTGGGCTCCCAGCTACCGCCGCGGTACTCCTGAACCCTGGGTTCGGGGAACTCCCCCTCAGCGTTCGCGGCGGTGGACCGCGCCGCGGCCGGCGAGGTGGGCGCGCACGGTGCCACCCAGGTAGATCGAGCCGGCGACGAGGACCGAGCCCGTCTCGCCGGCGAGGGCCTGCGCGACCTCGACTGCCTTGGTGGGGTCGTCGATGGCGCCGACCTCCACGTCCACGAGCGGAGCCACGATCTCGGCGAGTTGCTGGGCGGGGATGGCGCGGGGAGCATCGACGGCGGTGGTGACGACGCGTGCCACCCGGTCCCTGATCGAGCCGATCATGGAGACCACGTCCTTGTCCTCCATCACCCCCACCACCAGCACCCACTGCGTGTTGGCGAACTCCTCGGCGAGAGCCTGCGCCAGCACCTCGAACCCCGGCGCGTTGTGAGCCGAGTCGACCATCACCAGCGGCTTGGTGTCCAGCGGCTCCATCCGCCCGGGGGCGGTGACCGCCGCCACCCCGTCGATGACGGCTTCGTGATCGAGCTCACGTCCCACCAGCGCCTCCGTGGCCGCGATCGCCACGGCCAGGTTCACAGTCTGGAAGCGACCGTGGACCGGCAGGTAGATGTCCTCGTAGAGCCCGTGGAGACCCTGGATGTCCACGTTCCATCCACCCAGCGCCGGGCTGGCGCCTTCCACCGCGAAGTCCGCTCCGTACACGTGGGCGTTGATCCCGAGGCGGGCGGCGGTGCGGCGAGCGAGCCGCGCGATGGGCTGGGGCAGCGGGCCGGTGACCAGGACGGCGCCCTCCTCGGCGATGGCCAGCTTCTCCTCGGCGATCTGCTCCAACGTGTCGCCGAGGTACTCGGTGTGCTCCAGCCCGACGCTGGTCAGCACCGCCACCTGACCGTGGACGGCGTTGGTCGCGTCGAGCCGGCCGCCCAGTCCGACCTCGACCACCGCCGCGTCCACTGCCTGCTCTGCGAACCAGGACACGGCCAACGCCGCCGTGAGCTCGAAGTAGGTCAGCGTCTCGCCGATCCGGCTCTCGAAGATGTCGGCGAACGCCTTGAGGTCCTGCACTGCCTGCGCGAAGGTCTCCTCGTCCGGAACCTGTCCGTTCACCGAGATCCTCTCTTCGACACGCTCCAGATGGGGGGAGATGAAAGTGCCGGTCGACAGCCCGTGCGCCACGCACACGAGAGTCGCCATCCTCGCCACCGACGTTTTCCCGTTCGTCCCCGCGACATGGATGATCGGATAGTTCGCCTCGGGGTTGCCCATCAGGTCGAGGAGCCCCCGGATCCGTTCGAGTCCCGGATCGACGCCTCGACCGATGTGGTCGTCGAGATATGCGACAGCCTCGAGGTAGTTCACAACGCCTCGCGCTGAGCGCGCAGCTTGGCGAGCAGACCCTCGAACTCGGCCCGCTTGGCACGTTCCTTCTCGACGACCTCGACCGGGGCCTTGTCGACGAAGGTCGGCGTGCCCAGTTTCTTCACGGTCTTGGCGAGGTCGCCTTCCGCGGCCGCGATCGCCTTGTCGATGCGAGCCCGCTCGGCGGCGAGGTCGATCACACCGTCGAGCACGATGAAGCCCTGCCAGTCGCGGGTGACGACGCGCGTGTGGCCCGAGCCGGGAACCCGGCCAGTCGCCGCCACCGTGACGCCGGCCAGGTCGGCGACGAGGTCCATCGCCCACTGCTCGATGGGCTCACCGTCCGACATCACCTCGAGCTCGAGCGCCTGACGGGGCGAGAGCCCATGGTCGGCTCGGAACCTCCGCACCCCGGAGATCATCTCCTTCACATCCTCCATGACGGGAGGACCGACGACGGCAGGGATCTGCGGCCAGTCAGCTCCGGCGAGCAGACCATCGCCCACGACGTGCTGCCACAACTCCTCGGTGAGATACGGCATCGCCGGATGGAACAGTTTCAGCAGGTCCCGCAGCACCACTCCCAGGGTGCGGCGGGTGGCGTCGGCCTCCTCGGGGTCGGCGAGCGACGACTTGGCCATCTCCAGGTACCAGTCGAACACCTCGCTCCACGCGAACGAGTACAGCCGGCCGAACGCATCGGAGAACCGGTATTCATCGCACAGCGTGTCGAATTCGCGGAACACCTCGCCGAGCCGCTGCAGCACCCAGCGGTCCGCCGGCCCGGGGTCGTCGGGGTACCCGCCTGCGGTGGGAACCGAACCAGCTGCAACGTGACGCAGCACGAAACGGGTGGCGTTCCACAGCTTGTTGCCGAAGCGGCGAGCGCCGGCCACCCACTCCATGTCGAGAGGGACGTCCTGGCCGGGATTGGCTGCCTGGATGAGGGCCAGCCGGAGCGGGTCGGCACCGTATTCGTCGGCAACGTCGAGGGGGTCGATCGTGTTGCCCTTGGACTTCGACATCTTCTCGCCCGCCGCGTCACGAACCAGCCCATGGATGATCGTGTGCCGGAACGGAACCTCGCCCATGAAGTGGATCCCCATCTTCATCATCCGCGCCACCCAGAAGAAGATGATGTCGAAGCCCGTGATCAGGATCGCGTTCGGGTAGAACCTGTGCAGATCGTCGGTCTCGTCCGGCCAACCGAGCGTGGAGAACGGGA
>CAZCRP010000319.1:2870-3510 GCA_964501055.1 uncultured Acidimicrobiaceae bacterium | reverse complement strand
GACCGCCCCCTCCCTCCCCCCGGAAATGGCTTTTTAGCGGGGCAGCGCGTCACAAATGACGCGCTGCGCAGACGAGAACGCCGCGAGCGCCGTTCTCACGCCTCGTGATCGTCCGCGGGGCGCTCGGCCGGGGGCGGTGAGATCCGCACCTCGCTGACGGCCCGCCCGCTCACCCTGGTCACCTCGAACCTCCGCCCGGCGACCTCTACCACGTCACCCGGACGGCGCGGAACATGGCCGAGCCGCTC
Organism: uncultured Acidimicrobiaceae bacterium; assembly: GCA_964501055.1. Taxonomy (GTDB): domain Bacteria; phylum Actinomycetota; class Acidimicrobiia; order Spongiisociales; family ZC4RG35; genus DATHWB01. Next base: position 3,262 of record CAZCRP010000319.1, on the reverse strand, counting down.
GAGGACGAGGCCGGCCACGGTCACGTAGTCCCCGGCGGGGACGTCGAACACGCCGATGTCGGGCAGGTCGTGGATCGGAAAGCGGCCCTGCAGCGTCATGCTGCCGTCCGGTTCATGGCGAACGGCCACCACGTCCCGATCGGACTCGTCGTAGATCTCGCCGACGATCTCCTCCACGAGGTCCTCGACCGTCACGATGCCGGCGACCGCGCCATGTTCGTCGACGACGCCGGCCATCTGGAGGCGCCCGACCTGGAGGGCATGCAGCGTGTCGAGGACGCCCGCCGTCTCCGGGAAGATCGCCGGCTCGGAGGCGAGTTCCCCCGCCCGGCGCTCCCCGCCGTCGAGCAGGTCACGGAGGTGGACGATCCCCACCATCTCGTCGAGGCGGG
>CAZCRP010000319.1:0-2858 GCA_964501055.1 uncultured Acidimicrobiaceae bacterium | reverse complement strand
CCCGCGTGTGGCCGCTGTCGATGAGCTTGCGCAGCGCCTCAGGGGAGGGGTCGGAGGCGTCGAGGACGAACACGTCCGGCCGCGGGCGCATCACTTCCGCCAGCGACCGGTGCACGATTTCGAACGCCCCGTCGATGATCAGCCGCTGCTGGGGCGTGAAGCTGACCTGGGCGGCGACGAGCTCCCGCAACTCCTCCCGCGTGACGTCTTCCCTGTGCCGCGACGGATCGCCGCCGAACATCCGCACCGCCGCATCGGTGGCGCGCGACAGCAGCCACACCGCCGGCCGTGTCGCCTTCGCCAGCATCGACAGCGGGCGGGCCGCCACGAGCCCCCACCGCTCCGCCCGCTGCATCGCCAGCCGCTTCGGCGCGAGTTCGCCGAGCACGAGGGTCACGAACGACAGCATCAGCGTGACGACGACGACGGAGACGGGCCGGGCTGCATCGCCGAGGAAGCCGAGCGGTGCCTCGAGCGGCCCTGCCAGGGAGACGGCTGCCACCGCCGAAGCCAGGAACCCCGCCAACGTGATCCCGATCTGGATCGTGGCGAGGAACTCGTTTGGATCGCGGGCGAGACGAGCCAGCACGGCTCCGGCCGACGTCTGGTGCTCGAGCCGACGGAGCTGTCCTTGGCGCAACGACACCAGTGCCAGCTCCGTCCCCGCGAAGGCGGCATTGACCGCGATGAGAAGACCGATCAGTACCAGTTGCGGCCACACGTCTCCCACGAGAGTCCTCCTCGGCGTCTCCGGTCGGTCCGGCTCCAGCCAGTGTCGCACCGCTCGCCGGACGTTTTGGTCTGCGCCGCGCGTCATCTATGACGCGCTGCCCCGCTAAGAACCGAGTCCGGGGGGATGTGAGCAGTTGCGAAACTGCGGGTGGGGGCGGTGGGATACCGGGCCCGGCCTGCGATCATCCCGAGCGATGGACGATTTCGGCACCCTGTCGTTTCTCGCCCAGGCGACATTCGCCTTCGGGGGAGGCGTGCTGGCGTTCCTCTCGCCGTGCGTGCTGCCGCTCGTCCCCGGCTACCTGGGGCTCATGTCCGGATACTCGGTGGCGGACCTGCAGAGCGGTGATGCCTCCCGTCCGCGGATGCTGCGAGTGACCGGACTGTTCGTCCTGGGTTTCACCGTCGTCTTCGTCGCCACCGGCGCCTTCGCCACCACGATCGCCTCGGTCCTGAACCGCAACCAGACCCTGACGGGCCGGATCGCCGGGGTGGTGGTGATCGCGTTCGGGGTGCTGATGATCGGCATGGCCGTCACCAACCGCGGGCTGTTCGGGGTGCTGTCGCGTGAACGGCGGCTCGACGTGCGGCCGTCCCGTTTCGGCGCGTGGGCGCCGCCGGTGATGGGGGCCGCCTTCGGTTTCGGGTGGACGGCCTGCATCGGACCGATCCTCGCCGGTGTCCTCACTCTGGCCGCCACCCGGGACACGGTGTATCAGGGGATGGCGCTGCTGTTCGTGTTCTCGATGGGCCTCGGCGTGCCCTTCGTGCTCACGGGGCTCGGACTGCGCAAGGCGTTCGGCGCGCTGACGGCGCTGCGCCGCTGGATGCGCCCGGTCAACGTCGTCTCCGGTTCGGTGATGGTGGCGTTCGGTTTGCTGCTGTTCACCAACAACGTGACCCGGCTGTCGTCGTTCTTCGTCGAGATCTTCACCGCCATCCCGTTCCTGGAGCGGTTGGCCTCCATCTGACCGGGCCTAGCCTGCCCGCACATGCCCTCGGTCGATCTGTCCGGCTTCCTCGAGCTTGCCCGCACCCACTCGGTGGTGCCGGTGAGTGTCGAAGTGCTCGCGGATCGCGAGACGCCCGTCACCGCCTACGAGAAGCTGGTCGGCGATGGCCCCGGCTTTCTCCTCGAATCGGTCGAGGGCGGGGAGCGCTGGGCACGGTGGTCGTTTCTCGGGTGGGATCCGGCGTTCACGCTGAAGAGTCGGGACGGGGTGAGCGCCGTCTCCGGACGGATCCCGGTCGAGGTGCCCGCCGGCGATCCGCTGCAGGTCCTCGAGACCCTCGTCGCCCGCTTCTCCACCCCGGACTTGCCCGGCCTGCCGCCGCTCCACTCGGGGGCGGTCGGATACCTCGGCTACGACGTCGTCCGCTACATCGAACGGCTCCCGAACAAGCCCATCGACGACCGCTCCCTGCCCGAACAGCTGTGGCAGTTCGTAGGAGCGCTGGCGGCGATGGACCGTTTCAGCCACTCCATCGTCCTGATTCGCAACGTGTTCGTCGGCGAGGATCCGGAGGCGCAGTACCACGAGGCGGTGAGGGCGCTGGACGAGGATGTCACCCGGCTCGGCCGGCCCATCCCCTACGTCGCCCGGCCGGTGGGATCGGAGACAGCTTCCAAAGCGCACACGTCGAACTTCCGCCGGGAGACCTTCGAGCGGGCCGTGCAGGTGGCCAAGGATCACATCCGCGCCGGCGACGCCTTCCAGATCGTGCTCAGCCAGCGGCTGGAGACGGACTACGAGGGCGACCCGTTCGCCGTGTACCGGGCGCTGAGGCTCATCAACCCGTCGCCGTTCCTCTTCTTCGTGCGCGACCCGGAGGTGGCGGTCATCGGTGCCTCGCCCGAGATCATGACCAGGGTCAGGGACGGAGTGGCCTTCTCCCGTCCGATCGCCGGAACCCGGCCGCGGGGTGCGACAGACGACGAGGACCGCCGTCTGGAGGGCGAGCTGTTGGAGGATCCGAAGGAGCGGGCCGAGCACGTGATGCTCGTCGACCTCGCCCGCAACGACCTCGGCCGGGTGTGCCGGTTCGGGACGGTCACCGTCGACGAGCTGATGGTCATCGAGCGGTACAGCCACGTGATGCACATCGTCTCCGGGGTGTCGGGCACC
>CAZCRP010000318.1:0-3511 GCA_964501055.1 uncultured Acidimicrobiaceae bacterium | reverse complement strand
CAGGTGCGGAGCGATGTACGACCATCGCGGCGGCCGTCGTCGCCGCGCTGCCCACGGGCACGTGCGGCAGACAGTCCGCCAGGCTACGACGCGGAATGCGGGCTCCTCCTCGGCGAGGTCGGCTCGCCGGACTCCGGAGTCCCATGACGGCAGTTCCGGTCACACCTTGTCGAGTGCCTGCTCCAGGTCGGCGATCAGGTCTTCGGCGTCTTCCAGGCCGACCGACAACCGGACGAGACCGTCGACGATCCCCACCGCGTGGCGCTCCTCAGGCGTCATCGCGCCGTGGGTCATCGTGGGCGAGTGGGTGATGAGCGACTCGACCGAGCCCAGGTTCTCGGCCAGGGACCACAGTTCGACCGCCTTCATGAGCACCTTGCCGGCCTCGAGGCCACCCACCACCTCGAACCAGACCATCGCCCCGAAACCAGATGCCTGGCGCTTGGCCAGATCGTGCTGAGGGAACGACTCCAGCCCCGGATACGCCACCTGCTCCACCTTCGGATGACCCTCCAGGTAGGTGGCCACGGCCATGGCACTCGCAGACTGCGCGTCCATCCGGTTGGCGAGCGTCTTGGTGCCCTGGAGCGTGAGCCATGCCACCAGCGGCGACATGATGAATCCGCCCGCTGTCTGCATGAACTTGAGCGACTCGTTGAGCTCCTCGGTGCGGGCGACCACGGCTCCCCCGAGCGTGGCATTGTGCCCATCCATGTACTTGGTGGTCGAGTGCACGATCAGGTCGGCCCCCAGTTCCAGGGGCCGCTGGTAGTAGGGGGTGAGGAAGGTGTTGTCGACCACGTGGAGGACGCCGGCTCGGCTGGTGATCTCACTGACCGCCGCCAAGTCGGTCAGCTTCAGCGTGGGGTTGGCCGGCGTCTCGGTGAACACCATCCTGGTGTTCTGGCGCAGTGCCTCTTGCACGTTCCCGGGATCGGAGGTGTCGACGAACTCGCTCTCGACCCCGAAGCGAGCCATCACCTTGGTGGCGAAGCGGTGGGTCCCCCCATAGACGACGTCGGAGAAGATCACGTGGTCGCCGGCGTCGAGTTGACTCAGCATCACCGCAGTGGTGGCCGCCATACCGGTGCCGTACGCCGTTGCACCCACCCCTCCTTCGAGGGTGGCGACCCTCCGCTCGAAGGCGCTGACGGTCGGGTTGCCCGCCCGTGAATACGAGTACCCCTTGGCCAGATATTCGTCGACGCCGTCCTGTACGAAGGTCGTCGTCTGGTGGATCGGGGTGAGGATGGCCCCGCTGATCGGATCGGGCTCCACGCCGGCGTGGATCTGTGTGGTTCGGAATCCCATGGACCCATTCTGCCCGAACGAGCGTCTTGCCGGGCAGCGGCCAGAACGCGGGCGGTAGGACAGCGAAGGGCCCGGCTCGCGCCGGGCCCTTCGTCCAATCCTCGAGAGGATGACGGTGAGAGCCGATGCCCGTCACCGCTCAGGGGGGACCAATGCCTGAGATCTCAGAGGTCGGTGGTCCGAGTTGGAGTCGCCACCTGGGAGTGGCGCCTCGGTGGGAGCGCCACTCAGCGCTCGGCCACCTCCAGAGTCCCATAAGAACTACCCAAGTAGGACCACCTCCTTTCTCTGGTCGGGACATTGTGCCACGAGTCAGGAGTTTGGGGCCGGAATTTCTCTCCTGTCGTCGCGAGTGCAACGCTCGCGCTGATGTATGAGCCCTGGGTGCTGGCGGGTGCGCTGGCGATCGTGTTCCTCGGTGCCGCCCTGCAGGGTTCGGTGGGGTTCGGCTTCGCCGTGCTCTCGGCCCCGATCCTGACGCTGCTGGACCCCGAGTTCGTTCCGGTTGCTCCCCAACTCATCGCCCTCCCCATGAGCGTCGCCGCACTCGTGCGGGAACGGGGCGGGGTGGACACGGCGGGAGTCGGCTGGATTTTGGCCGGCCGCGTCCCGGGAGCGCTGCTCGCAGCTGGTGTTCTCACGCTCGCAGTGGGGCGGGCACTCGACTTCCTGATCGGCAGCATCGTCCTCGTGGCGGTGGCGCTCCTGATGAGCGGCATCCGTGTCCCCCTCAACCGCCAGACGCGATTCGCCGCCGGGCTCTTCTCGGGCTTCTCGGGCACGGCGTCGGCGATCGGGGGTCCGCCGATCGCCCTGCTCTACCGCACACAGCAGGGACCGACCGTGCGATCGACGCTTGGAAGCATCTTTGCGATCGGGATTGCGATCAACCTCGGCGTACTGACCGCGACCGGCATCCTCGATCGCGCCGATCTCGTCACCGCCGCCATGCTCGCCCCGGCCGCCATCATCGGGTTCGCCGCCAGTTCGCTCCTCCACCGTCGGGTCGACGGACGCCTGCTGAGCAATGGCATCCTCGTCGTGGCCTCGGTGGCCGCCGTTGGCCTGCTCGGGCGGGCGATGTTCGGCTGATGGCGTCAGACGATCCGATTCCGCCACTCAGCCTCGCCGGCCAAGGCTCGCAAGTTGTGGTCGACGATCTCCGCCAGCCTCGCTCCGTAGTGGGGCGACATGCCGGCCGTGTGGGGAGTGACGACCACCCGTGGGTGATGCCACAGGGGCGAGGTCGCGGGGAGCGGCTCGGATTCGAAGACATCGAGGCCCGCCCCGAGGAGTCCGCCGGACTCGATGGCCGCCAGGATGTCGGACTCGGAGACGACGTTGCCGCGTCCGATATTGACGAACCACCCGTCGAGTGACTCCAGCATGGCCCTCGTGACGAGCCCGTCGGTGTGCTCCCCGCCCGGCAGCACGGAGACCACCGCATCGCTCCGCCGGAACACCTCGGCGGTATCGGTGGGCGGCACGACGGCATCGGCGACGCCGGCGTAGCCCTCCCGATTCCGCTTGGTGCCGATCACCGTCATGCCCCACGCCTTCGCCCGCCGAGCGACCTCCTCACCCACCGCCCCCAATCCGAGCACCCCGAGTGTCGCCCCTGCCAGCTCGTACAGCATCATCGGCTTCCACTCCGTGTGTGCCGCACGGCGGGTGGCCACCCCTACGCCACGTGTCAGCGCCAAGAGCAGCGCGAACGCGTGCTCCGCCATCTGCGGCCCGTGCACGCCAGAGGCGGATGTGAGGATGACGCCGCGCCGGGTGAACTCGTCGTACGGGAACTGATCGTGACCGGCGGAGATGGATTGCATCCACCGCAGACCGGGCCAGAAACGCTCCTCCCAGACGAAAGACACGAGGATCCCGCTCTGCGCGATGGCGGCGGGGAGGTCGGGATCGTCGGGAGTGATCAGGTCGATATCGAGGTTCCGCAGCGCCTCGTCCACGCCCCGCGGATGCCTCGGATGCAGGACGACCGCTCGGCCGCTCACAGACCTGCCAGCAGGGCGTCCCAGGCCTCGCCTAACGCATCCAGCGCCCGCGATCCCGCCCACAACAAGAGCACGCCGAGCGCCCCGAGCCCGGCGGCGGTCCAGATCGTCCGCAGCCGATACGACCACCGCTCGTCTGGATCGTCCATGTACGAGCCGGACGGCGGCGGGGCGACCGGCGTCGGCACCAC
>CAZCRP010000317.1:0-3575 GCA_964501055.1 uncultured Acidimicrobiaceae bacterium | reverse complement strand
CTGGGCGATCCACGGGTACACCTTGTGCCCCGGGAGCTGTCCGCCTTCGCCGGGCTTGGCGCCCTGCGCCATCTTGATCTGCAGGTCGTCGGCATTGACGAGGTACTCCGAGGTCACGCCGAATCGGCCCGACGCCACCTGCTTGATCGCACTGCGGCGCAAGTCGCCGTTCGCATCCGGGGTGTAGCGATCAGCGTCCTCCCCGCCCTCGCCGGTGTTCGACTTCCCGCCGATCCGGTTCATCGCGATCGCCAGCGTCTCGTGGGCCTCGCGGGAGATCGATCCGTACGACATCGCCCCGGTGGAGAAACGCTTCACGATCTCCGAGACCGGCTCGACCTCGTCGAGGGGGACGGGGGGCCGCTCGCCGGTTCGGAAGCGGAAGAGGCCGCGCAACGTGGCGAGCCGCGCCGCCTGATCGTCGACGAGGCGGCTGTACTCCTTGAAGATGTCGTAGCGCCGCTCGCGGGTGGCGTGCTGCAACTTGAAGACCGTCTCGGGGTTGAAGAGGTGGACTTCACCCTCGCGGCGCCACTGGTACTCGCCGCCCAGTTCCAGGTCGCGGTGGGCCCGCTCCGACGGGTTGGGCGTGAACGCCACCGCGTGGCGTTTGGCGACCTCGGCGGCCACGACGTCGAGTCCGATGCCACCCAGCCGGCTGGGGGTGCCCGTGAAGAAACGCTCGATCAGCTCCCCGCCGACGCCGAGCGCCTCGAAGATCTGGGAGCCGACATACGAGGCAACGGTGGAGATCCCCATCTTGGACATCACTTTCAGGATCCCGTTGCCGGCCGCCGTGATGTAGTTGGCGTGAGCCTCCTCGCGGCTCAACTCGCCCAAACCGTGCAGCTGCTGGCCGATCATCGCGTCGATGGTCTCGAAGGCGGCGTACGGGTTGATGGCGGCGGCGCCGTACCCGAGCAGGAGGCACAAGTGGTGCACCTCGCGCGCCTCTCCGGTCTCGACGATGAGTGTGACCCTGGTTCGATTCTTGGTCCGGATCAGATGGTGGTGGACACCAGCGGTGATGAGGAGGGCCGGGATCGGGGCCAGTTCGGCGGTCATGCCCCGGTCTGACAGGACGATGCCCGACGCCCCGTCCTCGATCAGCTCGTCGACCCGGTCGAAGACGGCATCGATCGCCTGTCGCAGCCCCGCTTCGCCCTCGGCCACCGGATACAAGCAAGCCACGACTGCCGTGTAGCCCTCGACCGTCGGCACTTCGTCCATGTGGAGGAGCTGTTCGAGTTGGTCGTTGTCGATGATCGGGCTGGCGAGTTCGATCATGTTGCAGGACCGCTCGTCCGGTGCGAACAGGTTCCCTTCCGGGCCGATCATCGTGCGCAGGGCAGTCACCAACTCCTCGCGGATCGCGTCGAGCGGCGGGTTGGTCACCTGGGCGAACAGCTGCTTGAAATAGTCGTACAGCAGCCGCGGCCGGGTCGACAGCACTGCCAGCGGAGTGTCGGTGCCCATCGACCCCAAGGCCTCCTTGCCGTCCCTGGCCATGGGAGCCAGCAGCAGTTTGAGCTCCTCATGGGTGTATCCGAACGCGAGTTGGCGGGTGAGCAGCGGAACCTTCTCGGCGCGATGCGACTCGCGCGGCTCGACATCGTCGAGGTGCAGGAGCTGGCGGTCGAGCCACTGGCGGTACGGCCGGGCAGAGGCCAGTTCCGACTTGATCTCCTCGTCCCGGACGATGCGCCCCTTGGTGGTGTCGACGAGGAACATCCGGCCGGGCTGCAGCCGGCCCTTCTCGATGACGCGCTGTGGGGGGATGTCGATGACCCCCACCTCTGAAGCCATGATCACCATGTCGTCGTCAGTCACCCAGTAGCGGCTGGGGCGAAGGCCGTTCCTGTCGAGCACGGCACCGATGATCCGGCCATCCGTGAAGGCGATCGAAGCCGGACCGTCCCACGGCTCCATCAGCGAGGCGTGGTACTGGTAGAACGCGCGCACGTCGGGATCCATGTGCTGGTGCAGTTCCCACGGCTCGGGGATCATCATCAACACGGCCTCGGGGAGCGGGTACCCGCCCATGTACAGCAACTCGAGGGCTTCGTCGAAGCCGGCCGTGTCCGAGGCGCCGGGGGAGCAGACGGGGAAGATCCGCTCCAGGTCGCCCGGGATCAGGTCGGTGCGTAGGAGCGTTTCCCTGGCGCGCATGAAGTTGCGGTTCCCCTGGATCGTGTTGATCTCACCGTTGTGGGCGATCATGCGATACGGGTGGGCGAGGGGCCACATCGGGAAGGTGTTGGTCGAGAACCGGGAGTGGACCAGCGCCAGCGCGCTCTCGATCCGATCGTCGTGCAGCTCGGGATAGAAGCTCGCCACCTGCGAGGCGGTCAACATCCCCTTGTAGACGAACGTGCGACAGGACAGGCTCGGGAAGTAGACGCCGTCGTGCATCGTCGAAGCCCCGCCGATCGCCTCGTTGATCTCGTCGGGTCCCGCCTGGAGGTGGATCTCGTGTTCGATCCGCTTGCGGATGACGTAGGCGTGGCGCTCGAGCGTCATGCCGGAGAGGCCCAGGCCGCCGATGAACAGTTGGGTGAACCTGGGCATGGTCTCGAGGGCCGCCTTGCCGAGGATCGACGGATTCACCGGCACATCGCGCCACCCGAGCACCTCGAGTCGCTCGTCCTGCACGATCTCCTCGATCGCCGCCCGACCGATCCGAGCCTGCTCGCCGTCCTGGGGCAGGAAGGCGATGCCGGTGGCGTAGGCGCCCTCGGGTGGCAGGTCGAAGTCGACTACGGCCCGGAAGAAGCGATCGGGAACCTGGATGAGGATGCCGGCGCCATCCCCGGTGTTCGGGTCGGCGCCGGATGCTCCCCGATGCTCCAGGTTGCACACGGCATCGATGCCGTGCTGGACGATGCGATGGCTGCGGCGTCCCTTGAGATCGACGACGAAGTTGACTCCGCACGAGTCGTGCTCGGCCTGCGGCCGGTAGAGACCCTGGGTCTCGGCCCGACGCCAGGCCGCGGCCCGACGGGTGGCATCGGATGCGTCGGTCATCGGGCCTCCTCTCGAGCGTCAGTGTGTTGGTGAGCGGTGCTGGGGTCCGTCGGGTAGGTGTATGCGCATATGCGCAAGCCGGCAGTGTACGCCGCAAGCGCTTCCAGCAACCAATCGGGGGACCTGGCCGGCCGGGAAGTCGGAATACCGCTCGCTGCCGTTGCGCTTTACACTATGTCCGTAGTGCAAATTCCGGACAGCGTGAAACCACTGTGAGGTGAGTGCCTGATGGCAACCGTCGATATCGATCTCGGCGCCTACAAGCTCGGTTGGCACGACTCGGAGGACGAGTACGTGTTCAAGCCCCAGAAGGGGCTGTCCGAGGACATCATCCGCCAGATGTCGAAGATCAAAGCCGAGCCGGACTGGATGCTCGAGTTCCGCCTCAAGGCGTATCAGCGCTTCCTGCGCAAGCCCATTCCCACCTGGGGTGGTGGTGGCGCGCTCGACGACATCGACTTCGACGACATCTACTACTACGTGAAGCCGACCGAAGGACAGTCCAAGGACTGGGACATGGTCCCCGAGTCGATCAAGGAGACGTACGAGAA
>CAZCRP010000316.1:0-3591 GCA_964501055.1 uncultured Acidimicrobiaceae bacterium | reverse complement strand
ACCACCCTGATGTCCATGTTGTACGGGCTGTTCCCCCCGGACGAGGGCGAGATCCTCGTCCGGGGGGAGCGGGTCCACTTCGGCTCGGCCCGCGACGCGATCGACGCCGGCCTGGGGATGGTGCATCAGGCTTTCAAGTTGTTCCCCACCCTGACCGTCGCCGAGAACGTCGTGTTCCGGGACGAGCCGGTGCGGGGCGGGATGATCGACCGGACGAAGGCGATCGCGACCGTCCGCGACCTGGCCGCCCGCTACGGGCTGACGGTCGATCCCACCGCGGTGGTCGAGGGGCTACCGGTCGGGGTGCTGCAGCGGGTCGAGATCCTGAAGGCGCTCTATCGGGACGCCCAGATCCTGATCCTCGACGAGCCGACCGCAGTCCTCACACCCCAAGAACGGGACATGTTGTTCGACGTGGTCCGTCGGCTGCGCGACTCCGGGCGCACGATCATCTTCATCACCCACAAGCTGGGTGAGGTGATGGCCGTGTCCGACCGCGTGACCGTGCTGCGCAACGGACGCTCGGTGGCCGAGCTGGTCACGTCCCGGACCACCCGGGAGGAGATCACGCGGCACATGGTCGGCCGGGACATCGACCTTGGGAAGCGGGCCAGCACCCGCACACCAGACGGGCCGGTGCTCGGAGTCGTCGACCTGACTGTTTTCGGCGAACACGGCCGCCCGGTGGTTCACGGCGCCACGTTCGAAGTGCGCGCCGGGGAGATCGTCGGCGTGGCCGGTGTGGCCGGGAACGGCCAGACCGAGATGATCGAGGCCGTGGTCGGTTTGCGACCCATCGAGCACGGAAGGATCCATCTGGCCGGCGCCGATGTCACCGGTGCGGAGGTTGCCGCCCGCCGCCGAGCAGGCCTGGCCTACATCCCCGAAGATCGTCACGGGGTGGGAACCACCCACCATGGCACCGTGTCCGAGAACCTGCTGCTCGGCCACCATCGCGGCTCCGAGGTGTCCAGGGGAGCGTGGCTGCGCACCGACGAGGTACGTAGCCACGCTGCCCGCTTGGTGGAGCGGTTCGGCATCAAGACGCCGTCGGTGGCCGCCACCGTGGCAACGCTCTCGGGAGGCAACCTACAGAAGCTGGTCGTCGCCCGGGAGCTGGCCTACGAGGCGCCGCTGCTGATCGCCGAACAGCCCACCCGGGGCGTCGACATCGGCGCCATCGAGTTCATCCACGCTCAGCTCCTCGCATATCGCGATGCCGGAGGGGCGGTGCTCCTGGTGTCCGCCGAGCTGTCCGAGATACTGGCGCTCAGCACCCGCATCGTGGTGATGTTCGAAGGACGCATCGTCGCCGAACTCGAACCGGCAGCCGTTGACGAACAGGAGATCGGCCGGTACATGACGGGTTGGCACCTCGACGACCCGGTGGACGCCGCGAGTGGCTGAGTCGACAGCCCCCGACCGCCTCGCCCGGGCTCGGGTGCTGGCGTCGAACCCGGTTACGTTTTCGGTGGTGCTGGCGTTCCTGGCAGGCGCCGCCATCGTGGCGGTGACCGGTCAGGACCCGTTCGTCGCCTATCGGGAGATGTTCGTGGGCGCCATCAGCGGCTCGGGGTTGCGCAACACCCTCGCCCGCTCCATCCCCATCGTCGGGATGGCACTGGCCGTGTCTGTCGCATTCCGGGCCGGGGTCATCAACCTCGGCGGAGAAGGCCAGATGGTGGTGGGCGGTCTGGCCGGAACGGTCGTGGCGATCTACACGCCCGGTCCCGGGTTCTTCGTCATCCCTGTCGCGCTGCTGGCGGGCGCTGTCGCCGGGGCGCTGTGGGCGCTGCTGCCCGCCGTCGGCCAGACCCGATTGGCGCTCCCGATCCTGATCACGAGCCTGCTCCTCAACTACGTCGGACGGGCCATCACCGGGTACATGGTTCGCTTCCCGCTCGCCGACGTGTCGGTGACCCTCGCCACCACCCGTCAGGTCCCTGAAACCGCCCGCATGCCCAAGATGCCGATCTTCGGAGGCGTGAGCCTCTCTCTCGTGCTCGTCATGGTCCTGCTCGTCGTTCTCACTGGGTTCTACTCGAGGAGCATCGTCGGGTACGAGACGCGGATGGCTGGGTACAGCGGCCGGTTTGCCCGCTACGGCGGGGTGGCGGTAGAACGCCAGACGGTGGGCGTGATGGCGGTGGCCGGGGCCATCGGCGGTGCCATCGGCACGCACCTGATCATCGGCGACGCCCTCCGTTTCATCGAAGGGGAACTCGTGTTGAGTGGGCTGGCATGGACCGGGTTGCTCGTTTCTCTGCTCGCCGCCAATCGCCCGGTCTTCATCCTCCTCGCCGGGCTCCTCTTCTCCGGCTTGCAGATCGGCGGTCTCGCGATGCAGCGCAACGCCGACATCTCGTGGCGCCTCGCCCAGGTGCTGCAGGCGTTGGTCATCATCGCCGTCGCCAGCCGCCTGACATTGCGCCGCCGAGCTCGCCGCCGCAGTGAGGCGACCGAAGCCGAGGAGGCGATCGTCGAACCGGCCAGGGTCGGGGAGATCTGATGTTCGAGCAGTTGTTCGATTCGGCGCTGCTGGACTCGGCGACGAGGGCGATGATTCCCATCCTGCTGGCCGCCCTGGGTGGGATGATCTGCGAACGGGCCGGCGTCTTCCAGATCTCACTCGAGGGGATGATGGTGGCCGGAGCTTTCGCCGCCGTGGGCGGGTCGTATCTCGTCGAGAGTTCCACCATGGGTATCGCCTTCTCGATCCTCGCCGGCGTGGCGGTATCGCTGATCCTGGCCTACGGCGCGGTCACCAAGAAGGGTGACCCGATCGTGCTGGGAATCGCCATCAACCTGTTCGCCTTCGGCATCACCGGTTTCCTACTGCCGCAGCTGTTCGGAGTGCGGGGCGTGTTCCAGCATCCCCGCATCGAGGGCCTCGACCGGATCCCGATCCCGCTGCTGTCCGACATCCCGGTCGTCGGCGCGGTCCTGTTCAACAACACCGTCACCGCCTATCTCGCCTTCCTGTTGGTGCCCGCGCTGTGGGTCTTCCTCTTCCGGACGCCCCTCGGCTTGCGGCTGCGCGGTGTCGGGGAGCGGCCTGCCGCCGCCGAGACCCTGGGGGTGTCGCCCATCAGGTACAAGTACGCGGCTGTCATCGCCTCGGGTGTGCTGGCCGGGATGGCGGGTGCCCAACTGGCGCTGGGCAACGTGGTCCAGTTCGCCGAGAACATGTCGAGCGGCCGGGGGTGGGTCGCAGTCGTGGCCGTGATGTTGGGGCGGGCGCACCCGGTCGGGGTGCTGGGAGCGAGCCTGCTGTTCGCCTTTGCCGAGGCGCTCGGGTTCCGTCTCCAGGGCAACGGGCTTCCCGTGCAGATCACCGACGCGCTGCCGTTCGTCATGACGCTTGTCGCGCTGGTCATCGCCCGCAAGCGCTTTTCTCGCCTGCTCGACCTCACGACCGCCGCTCCCTGAGACCCGATCCGCGTTTTGCTCTGCGTGGCGCGTCAAGAACGACGCGCCACGCACACCAAAACGGGGTTTCCGGCCGGATCGGCGGCGCCGGAGTGGGCGCTCAGGCCCGTCGTCTGATTCCCCGCTTGGCTGGTTCGGCGAGCGGGTCGTCGGCCGGCATGG